>JAEUWI010000006.1 GCA_016791475.1 Candidatus Hydrogenedentota bacterium | reverse complement strand
ACGGCATTCATTCGAAAGTGGCAGGTGTATCAACGTGGGTTGGGCTTCCAGCCTGACCTGAACACCTCGATTGCCAAAGGGGCCTTGATTGCGCCTCGAATACCAGGACTTTCTATCTTAGCGACACGCACTCTTGTGAAAAGAAAACATTTGGTCAGGCTGGAAGCCCAACCCACATTGGTGCGCGACCCAATACTGAAGACTATAGGTATGCGCGACGTATCCTGGTCAATGAGGTGACACCCAAAGACGAGAGCAAGAACCGATGTTCGTTCTACTCGACGCGGGTCGACTATCGGGGAAGCGTGAAAAGTCTTAGAAACTTCGACCCTTCTCAGCCCACGTGACACTGGGCCAGACCGCGCTTCTCCAGATAGCGCTGGTGGTATTCCTCGGCCGGGTAGAAACGGCCCGCGGCGGTTACCTCGGTCACAATGGGACTCCGGAAAGCACCCAGGTTGTTGAGGGACTCCTTCGCGCTCTCCGCGGCTTTCTGCTGCTCCGGGGAGAGGCAATAGATTACGCTCCGATACTGCGTGCCAATATCGGGACCCTGGCGGTTCAGCGTGGTGGGGTTATGACACTTCCAGAAAACGTCCAGCAACTTCTGGTAGGAGACCTGGGCCGGGTCGAAGGTGACTTCCACGACTTCGGCGTGGCCCGACTTGCCCGTGCACACATCGTCATAGGTCGGATTTTCCATGTGGCCGCCGGAGTAGCCCGACACCACCTCCAACACACCCGGGACCTGGCGAAAGGCGGCCTCCACACCCCAGAAACAACCCGCGCCAAACATTGCCTTTTCCATAACTCAATTCCTCCTGCCCTTGCATTCAGGGGGTACGTTCACCCTCTAAGTATACGGCACAATCCGCATTTTGACCAGACCCGGACACTGCCCGTGCCTCTTTTGCTAACGCAAAAGGGTTTCTCCTTATTCCAACGGCCTCCGGCAGCCAAAACAAGACAGCGCGGGGTACGCCATGGCATAATACCGGCCAACCCCCGGCTCTATTCGGAGCAACCGATGAAATCTTCCACCTCCCATCCACCTATCGTCATCGCGGCTCTCTACCAGTTTGCCCGGCTGGACGACTGCGCCGCGCTCCGGGACGCCCTGGAGCAAGTCTGTGTGAATCATGGGCTTAAGGGAACCTTGCTCCTGGCGCCCGAGGGCATCAACGGCACCATCGCAGGCTCCCGCGAAGGTATTGACGCAGTGCTGGCCTGGATCCGCAGCGACGCGCGCCTGGCCAAATTGGAACACAAAGAGTCCCTGCACGAGGCACAACCCTTTTACCGTATGAAGGTGCGCCTCAAGAAAGAAATTGTTACCCTGGGCGTGCCAGGAATCGACCCCAATGTCCAGGTGGGCCAGTATGTGGCGCCGAAAGACTGGAACGCCCTGATCCAGGACCCGGACGTGGTGGTGGTGGATACGCGAAATCATTACGAATTCGAAGTCGGAACCTTCCAGGGGGCCATCGACCCGGAAACGACCACTTTTCGCGAGTTCCCGGACTATGTCGACGGGCATCTGAATCCCGAACAACATAAGAAGGTCGCCATGTTCTGCACCGGAGGTATCCGTTGTGAGAAAGCCACGGCCCTCATGCTCTCGAGAGGCTTCAAGGAGGTCTTTCACCTTCAGGGCGGCATCCTGAAGTATCTGGAGGAGGTACCCGCCTCCGAGAGCCTCTGGCAGGGCGAGTGCTTCGTTTTCGACGAGCGCGTGACCGTGGGCCATGGTCTGGCGCCGGGGGATTACGAGCTCTGCCGGGGCTGCCGCATGCCCGTCTCCGCCGAAGACCGCCAATCGCCCGATTTCCAGCCCGGCGTCTGCTGTCCCCGCTGCGCGAACCAGCTTACGGACGAAAAGGCCGCCCGCTGCGCCGAGCGCCACCGCCAGGTGAAGCTGGCCGAAACCCGCAACGAACTCCACGTGGGCCGGGTGGACGCGCGCAGCGCGGGCTGAGGGGCCCAAAAAACGACCCTGCAATCCCAATCGGGCTTTTGTATTGACAAGATGTCAGAAAAACAGATAATATTTCTGACATGAGCACCATGGAAAAAATCCGGCAACATATGAAAGCGCTTCCCGAAGGCCAGCCTGTAAGCACGCGGTCGCTATTGGGTTACGGTTCGCGCGCGGCGGTGGACCAGGCCCTGTCCCGCCTGGTGAAGCAGGAATACCTGATTCGTCCCGTGCGGGGGGTCTATGTACGACCGGAGCACAGCAAATATGTGGGAGTCGTGCCGCCGGATCCGATGGAAGTAGCGCGGGTACTGGCTGAGCCTTATGGCGGACTCGTCCAGGTGCAAGGTGCGGAGGCGGCGAGGATGATGGGATTCAGCACCCAGATGCCAATGCGGCCCATTTACTATGTCAATGGCCCTTCCAGAACGTTCTACTTGGGCAATCTTCGCGTGGAGATGAGGCATACCAATGCTCGAAAATTGATCTTGGCTGGACGGCCTGCGGGCATTGCGTTTACTGCACTTTGGTATCTTGGGAAGTCCGGTGTCTCCCAGATTCGTCTCAAACAAGCCGAGAATCGTCTGACAGCCAACGAGTTTCGAGCGTTGCTCGAAGTCGTTCCACAAATGCCTGGTTGGTTGCAGCGTCACTTCCGAGCGTACGCTGCGGGAGAACGCACGTGACAGAATATCTTCGATTGCCCCCGGAGGAACAACGTAAGCTACTCCAAACCGTCTCCAGCCTTTCGGGCCTATCTGTGCAGGCGGTAGAGAAAGATATCTGGCTATGTTGGGTACTGAACGAACTGTTCAAGGTTCGAACAGAAGTGCGACTCGCGTTCAAAGGAGGAACCTCGCTTTCCAAGATTTTCAGAGCTATCCAACGCTTTTCCGAAGACGTCGACGTTACCTTAAACTTCAAGGATCTTGTTCTGGATCCTGAGATTGATCCCTTTGATCCCGGGACTTCGAAAGCGGCTATCAAGCGCTATAGTGATCAGCTGAAAAGTGCGCTCCGTTCGCATGTTCATGAAGTTATCGTGCCATCCTTGTCGACCTCCCTTGTCGCGCTGACAGGTGCATGGGACATGGTGACCGCAAACGATGAAGGTGACCTTCTCCACTTGCACTACCCAACCGCGGTCACTCCCCAACGAAACAGCTTGGGCAGTTCTGTGCTCATCGAATTTGGTGGAAGGAACACAACACTTCCCAGCGGGCCGTACCATGTTGAAACGATCGCATCATTTCATATCCCGAGCAGTATATTCCCAGTTGCCGACGTTATGACGCTTGCGCCAGAACGAACTTTCTGGGAGAAGGCCACACTTATTCATGTTGAATGTAACCGGCAGCGCCAGGTAACCCCCAATCGCCTGTCCAGACACTGGTATGACTTGTATAAGCTTGGCAGCAACGAGATCGGACAGCGCGCGGTTGCCGACCGCCCTTTGCTGGAGGACGTCGTGCGGGTCAAGAAGGCGTTCTTCAATGCGAGCTATGCGCGCTACGACGATTGCCTGGAACATCGTTTCAAACTTGTTCCGGACAGCGTCTTATCGGCTCCACTCGAAAGAGATTATCTTGCGATGATTGATTCAGGCATGTTTACGTCGCCGCCACCCACATTCCAGGAGATCGTCGACGGGCTGAGGCAGCTCGAAGATTCCATCAACCGGCGTTAGGCAAGCTACTCGCTTTTGCATCCCCCGGAGCCCCTTCGCTACACTTAGGCCCCGGCGGGACGCATTTCCGCCCTCCACGTTCCCGCTAGTCCGCGCCCTCCGCGCGCGCGGACTCCGGCCACACCAATGACCCTGCGCGCAACCCGCGCGCCTCGCCACCAACAGGATTTTTTCCCATGAGCCCGTACACGCTGAAACCCCTGAAAAACTATACGCCCTTTGAAGGGCCGCTGCTTTTTATCATCATGGACGGCGTCGGCCTGGGGCCACAGGACGAGTCCGATGGCGTATTTCTGGCCTACACGCCGACCATGGACAAGCTCTTCAAGGAGAAACTGTTCACCAAGCTTAAGGCCCACGGCCTCGCGGTGGGCCAGCCTTCGGACGACGACATGGGCAATTCGGAAGTCGGCCACAACGCCCTCGGCGCGGGCCGGGTGTTCCCCCAGGGCGCAAAACTCTGTAATGAGGCGATTGCCAGCAAGCGCATTTTTGACGGCGAATCCTGGAAGACCATCGTAGCGCGTGCGAAGAGCGGCGGCACCGCCCATTTCATCGGGTTGCTGTCCGACGGAAACGTCCACAGCAACATTCAGCAGTTGCTCGATATTCTGGACCGCTGCGCGGAGGAGCAGGTGGCGCGGGTGCGCTGCCACATCCTGACCGATGGCCGCGACGTGGGCGAGAAGTCCGCGCCGGGCTACATCGAAGCGCTGGAAGCCAAGCTGAAAGCGTGCAGCGTGGACGGGCGGGATTATCGCATCGCCTCCGGCGGCGGGCGCATGTACATCACCATGGATCGCTACGACGCGGACTGGGGCATGGTGGAGCGCGGCTGGAAGGCCCACGTTCTCGGTGAGGGTCGGCAGTTTGCCTCCGCCATGGAGGCCGTGCAGACCTACTACGCCGAAGACCCCCGCGTCACCGACCAGCACGTGGGCGAGTTCGTCATTGCGGAAAACGGCAAGCCCGTGGGCACGATCGAGGACGGCGACTCGGTAGTCTTCCTGAATTTCCGTGGCGACCGCGCCCTGGAAATCACGCGCTGCTTTGAAGAGGGTGATGAGTTCGACCGCTTCGACCGCAAACGGTGTCCGGACGTGTTTTACGCGGGCATGATGCAATATGACGGCGACCTGAACATCCCGAAGAACTATCTGGTGGTGCCTTCCCGCATCGACGGCGCCATCAGCGACTATCTCTGCGGCTCCGGCGTGAAAAGCTTCGCCATTTCCGAGACCCAGAAGTACGGCCACGTCACCTATTTCTGGAACGGCAACAAGTCCGGCTATATCGACGAGACGCTGGAAAAGTTTGTGGAGATCCCCTCGGACAACATGACCTTCGACAAGCGTCCCTGGATGAAGGCGGGCGAGATTACCGATACCTTGCTGGAGGCTATTGAGTCCGGCCAGTACAAGTTTATCCGCGCCAACATGCCCAACGGCGACATGGTGGGCCACACCGGCCATGCCCTGGCCGTGCGCATTTCGGTGGAGGCGGTGGATCTCGGTCTGGAGCGCCTGCTGCGCGCCGTGGAAAAGGCGAAGGGCATTGCCGTCATCACGGCCGACCACGGCAACGCCGATTGTCTCTTCACCGAGAAGAAGGGCGTGCGCGAGCCCCACGTGGCCCACACGCTCAACCCCGTGCCCTTCGTGATCAAAGATTACTCCGGCGCCAACGAATTCAAGCTGACGGAGATCGACACGCCCGGGCTCAGCAATGTGGCCGCCACGCTGATCAATCTGCTGGGTTACGAGCAGCCCGCGGAATATGATCCCTCGCTGATCGAATTGGCCTGAGGCTACCCCCGAAAAGCAAAGTCCCCGGGGAGCCGCACGCTCCCCGGGGTGGGTGTGACCTGATTGCGCCAGGTTAAAAAAGGGTGACGAAAGACTAGTCCCGCCGCGCAAGGCGCAGGTTGCCGTCTTTCAAATAAGGTAGAGGATTGACCGACTTGCCGTCCTTGCGCACCTCGAAGTGAAGGTGGGGACCCGTGGAGCGACCGGTGGAACCCGCATCGGCGAGCAAGGTGCCCGCGGTGACGGTTTCCCCTTCGCGCACGTGGTTGCGCGAAGCGTGGCCGTAGACCGTCTCCAGGCCGTCTTCATGGCGAACGATGACGGTATTCCCATAGCCGCCTTTGAAGCCGCTGAAGGTCACCACGCCGTCTTTCAGGGCGGTGATGCCGGTACCGCGCTTCACGGCCAGGTCGATACCGTCATGGAAGGCCATTTCCCCGTTGAAGGGATCCTTCCGCATGCCATACTCGGAGCTGATCCGGGCCTTGCCATCCAGCACGGCGGCCCAGGGATTGTCCCCCTGTTCCCCGCCATGGTCGTGATCCACCAGCCCCTTCAACACCGAAAGGGCGTTGGCGGTCTTGTTCAAGACTTTCTGGAGCGCCAGGGCGGCGTCCGAGGGCTCGGGGCCGGGCCCGCCCGCGGCGCCGTGGGCCTCCAGCGATTTGGTGATCGTCTTCCGGCGGACTTCCGCGCGTTCAGGCATGAGATTGGCCGCTATCTTCACGGGGCCGACACCCTGGGTGAGTTCCGTGCCGAGCAGGGTGTCCGTCGGGGCAACAATCGCAGGCGCGGCGGCGCCGGGATCCGCCAGGGGTTTCGACTCGACCAGGGGCTGGGCCGACACGCGTGGCGTTTCGGGCAGGGGTGGAGCGGGTGCAACCTGGGCCGCCTCGGCCGGGCCACGATTCAGCGGGCTGAGGTCAATGCTCTGGCCGGGGTGAATCAGATTGGCGTTGCGCAGGCCGTTGAAGCGGGCCACGGCGTTGACCCCTTCGTAGACTTCGGCGTTGGTCGGTTGCTCGCCCCGCGCAACGAGGTAATCCCGGACGATCCTGGTCAGGTTCTCGCCCGTTTCCACGCGGTGGGATGTATTAACGTTCGCGGACGCCGTCTCTGGAAGGGAGAAGGGGGGATAGGGACTCTGGGCCAGGGCCGGCGTCCGCGTATACGTTGCGCTGCTCTTAACCGTGGGCGGAACGGGTGCGAGATTGATGTAAGTCTCTACGTTCATTCGGGTCGACCTCGGTTGAAACTACGATTGCAACCAGCGTAGAGCAAGCATCGGGCCAGATTCGGGATGGCCTATAAAATGGGCCTGAAATGGCAATATTCAGCCCGGTGCGCGAATTTTCGGGACCCGGCACTGGGAAAATGTTTCCGAGCAGGGGAAATAGTTGCGGGCGTGTTCCCGCCACAACGCCGAGGGGAATTCACGGAAATTCGACCGAGACTTCGTGCCCGTTCCTATTTCAGGTCCAGCACGATCACCTCATGGACGTCGTTCACCAGCAGTGACGCCGTATCGCCGTCCAACGCGATTTCGGTACTCGGGTTCACGCCCCGTGCGGACTCGATCGGGCCACGGGCATGAATCTTCGCCCGGTAGAGGGGTGTGTCCACCATCAGCTCGGGAATGGCCCACGGGCGCTTCACATCCGTCGATCCGGGCGGAGTGAGGAATCCATTGAAGTGAACACGGTAAGTCCCATCGCCGCCGCGGGTGACCACGGTCTCGACATAGGCCGGCGCTTCGATGGTAAGGTCCGGCTTGGGCAACAGGGCGCGAATGGCGTTGGCCAGCAACGCGCGCGCCTCTGTGGTGCGGTACTCGCCGCCCGCCGCCATGCCGGGCGACACGGCGAAGGTCAGCACGCGCCCTTGGCCAAGGGCGTTGAGCAGGATTGCGGGGCCAATGGCTTCGGCCGCCGGACTCGGGAAGGTGGTACCTTCCAGCCCGTCTTTTTGTCGCTGGGTGCGGATCGGTGCGTGAAGCTGACCGAGGGGTCGCGCGTCCACGGGCTCGTAGACCACCGCCGGGCCGTAGACCAGGTGGGGCCACCCCGTCGGCACATTCTCCAACAGGCCTTCGGCCGCCTCGGCTTCGTCGAAGGACACATAGTTGTCGCTGTCCGCGATTACGCGGGCGACTTTCGCGCCAATGAGCGATTCCAGGCTGGAGTGCGACTGGGGCGTCCCCATGGCATCGAAGCAGCCGGAATTTCCCGAGACGATCAGATTTCCGCCGCCGCGCACATAGGCTTCGAAGAGCGCCAGCTCCGCCTCTCCGACTATCGCGGTGTCGGGCATCACCACGACGGGAAAGGCCGTCAGCGTCTCCGCGCTGAGGTTTTCATCCAGCAGCACACCGGTCGTGAGATGTTCATAGGTTGCGGCCTTGTAGGCGCCATTGAAGGGAAGCTGGTACTTCTCCCGCTGCTCCCGGCCATACCAGTCCCGGGCGCGTGCCGAATAGTAGATTCCCACATCGTATACCGGCGTCTGGCCGAAGTGTTCTCGTTTGCCCTGGACCTCCTTGAAGACCTCGGCCATTCGGTCGTAGGCCACGGGATCAAGCTGGCCCTCGAAAGGCGTCTTGTCCACGATGGTCACCTGAGCGCCGTGCATGAGCAGAGCGAACATCTCCCAGCGGAGATCATTGAGCGGACGCGTGGTCTGATCGTGGTAGAAGCGGGCGCCGCGCTGCATCACCACCTGGTAGCGCCGTCCTGGCGTGGAGGCCCGCACAAATTCCGCTGTCATTCCTGCGGCCAGGGCGCTGAAACCCCATACGCCACTTTCGCAGGTGACAAAATCGCCGATCCCCGCATGCTGCACGGGACGCTGGCCCACTTCAAAGGTGAAAGGCGGGTAGCCGTGAAAGTTAAAGTCGACCGTGGCCTTCGGAGCCCGGGCGCGCACGAAGGCAAGGGTATCCCGTTCAAAACGCGCGCTGGTCTCGTAGCGGAATTCCAGCATCCGATCCCAGGCGGCGTCCCAGGAGACGCCCGTGGGCATGGGCTGACCAGGAAACTGCTTCTCGAACTCGGCCCTGCAGTTTGTGCAGAAGCAGCCATAGGGCGGGCCAAATCCCTGATCCACCATGTCCACATGAAAGCCGCCCACGCCCTTGGTCAGAATCTCCTCCAGCAGCGCATGGACGAAATCGCGGTAGGGACTATTGAGGCAAAGGCGTCCCGGAATAGCCTGGCCGTCCGGACCGACCATGCCCCACTCGGGGTGATCGCGGAGAACGAGCCCGCCCGCCTGCACCACCACGTAGGCAATGACCGGAAGGCCGCTGGGCTTTGCGGCCTCGACCGCCTCCGCCAGCGGATCGCGATCACCCAGGCCGGGCACCTTGGGCATGAGCTTCGAGTCGTAGTAGGCCCATTCGTGATCCCGCGCCCAGAGCACGAGATACTCCGAGCCCATCTCGATCTGCTTTGCGACAATCTCTGCGCCGTTGAAGCGCGAGGAATAGCCCAGGTCCCGCGGGTCGGAGCCCCACTGCGCGCCGGACGGGCCGACCTCCATGCCGATGAGTCTGGTCTGGTACCAGGGGAGATCCTCGGCGACGATGTGGGGGGCAATGAAGAACAGCGACGCGATAACGAGCAGTGATTTCATGTGAATGACTCCCAGGAATCAGACTGAAGAACGCAAAGTACTTCTCGAAACAGCGGGAATATCGATCAACGATTCCGACGGAACGGAATTTCGTGAAATTCCGTGTCTTCCGTGGTCGGCCCTTTTCTTGACCCGGAAGGGCACGGAATATCACGAAAACATTCGCACTTGAGCGACCGGCTACTCGCCGAGGCCGTCCACGATACCGTCCCCATTTTTGTCGGGGAAGGGCAGGGTGAAAATCTGGAGGATATCGGTGCCGTCAAAGGCTTTTACGATTTTGCCGTCCGGGCCCTTTGTGGGCACCGCTTTGTTAAAGGCCAGCATGGCGCCGTCCTGCGAACTGGTCAGCTTGATGCGGTCCGGGCTGTCGCCCTGGGGCGTGAGGAATACCGAGCGGCCGAAAAGCGGACCAGGCTTCACACACGTCGCCACGATACCGTTGTTGCTGAAGCTGAAGACCGTATTGCCGGACGGATGCCAGCGAATGCCGTCGGCCGAGCCTTCGGGCAAATGCGTGGCCTGCTTCGGCTGCTTCTCGGGGTCGGACGACTTGTCCGAACCGTCGGAGGCGATGACAAACACCTGGGTCGTGCCATCAGGCGCTTTGGCGTGATAGGCGATCCGCTTGCCGTCTTCACTGCCGCGCACGGTGCCCCCGGCCCACGTGTGGGTCAGGCGCCGGATGGCTGTGCCTTTGGGCGGCGTCGGGTAGCGATCCGGGCCGCCCGAATCCGCCGTGGTCACATCCACATCCGCCGGGATATCGACAACAAAGAGGGAGGTCTCGTAGGTCTCGCCGTCGTCGTTGCGCACCTTGCCGATGAAGGCGCGCATAAGGCCGTGGCGGCCCACCCAGGAGTCCGCCGACGCCATTTCAACTTCGCCGGGTTTTGCGGTGCCGGTGGGAACGACCGGAACCAGGTTGGCGAAGTAGTGACTCGCGCCGAGCGGGGCCTTCGCATGGGGCGCCATGAAGCCGACCGTCCTGCTGTACTGAGGCAGCAGAAAATCGTCGTAGGTAAAGCCGATGCGCTGGCCGTCCAGCGTGAACTCGTGGCGATGCGTGCCGCCCCGGTGCGCGCCGGGCGTCGTGTCGCGGTCGGTGGCCACATCGCGGGCGTCCAGCCAGCTCTTCTCAAAACCGCCTTGCTTTGCGGGCGTGCCGCTGCCGTCCGTCATGACCGTGGCGCCCTGACGATTGGGTTTCGCGTAGGGGCCGCGCTCGGCAACTTCCTCCACGGCCGGCCCGTGAATAAAGGCCACGCGGTTCTCCGTTCCCGAGAAAGACACGGCGCCCACGCCGGGCGCGGCGCCTTCGCCGATGACCACTTTCGGCGGGGTATACAGCAGCGTTTCTTTGCCCGTCGCAATTTCCACCACGTAGATTTCCTGGCCGTTGTCGATACCGGGACCGTCCATGTTGCGCGTGTCGTAACAAAGATATTTCCCGTCCGGCGAGAAGTTGTCGTTGTTGTCCAGGTCGTGGTTCTTCGGGCTGGTGGTGAGCTGCTTTTCCTGGGCGCCGGCCCCCAGGATTCCCGCGGCGACTGCGGCAAGTGCGAACATAATGCTGATCCGTCCCATTGTGATGGTTCTCCTCTCCAAGGCGGCGGGCGGGGGTGAGCCCCACCCGTAATTGACTATCCACGATAGCCCATGGGCGTCCGGGGAGTCCAGCGTGCCTGGCACACACAAAATGGCGCGCGGCCTGAAGGCCGCGCGCCGTTATCACCGAGGTTTGGGGTGGTCCGGTTATCCGAAGAAGCTCACCAGACCGGCATAGCTCTTACTGGCGGGGAATTTGCCCGGATATTTCGAGAATTCCACGTGGCCGTCCATGTACAGCACATTGGCCCCGCCCGGTATGTGGTTGTAGAGGCCGATGCCACCCGCTTCCGCTTCGCCGGAGGCGATCGTGTCATAGGTTACCGGCACGGTGCTCTGCGCTCTCGCCGATGCGCCCGGGTTGTTGATGTCCGTGATGACAAAGCGCTCCACACCTTCACGGAGGCGGAGTATCACGTCGCCGTCACCCGACCCGATGTTCAGGGGGTTGAAGACACCGCCCACAAGGGGGATGCTGGCGGCGTTGACGTCGTTGTCCATGAACTGATCGTTGTCTTCGTTGATATTCGGCGTGGCGGGATTGTCGAAGGTGAGAGGATTCTCGCCCAGGTACGGCGTCCCGTTTCCGATGAGCGCATAGGCCAACACGGCCGCGATCTGCGCGTTGACCAGAAGCGTACCGGGGGTCAGCCCGAGAATTGCGGAGGGAACCGTCGGGTGGGTGTCTTCCGTCTTATCCGTGAGATACCCATTGTACGAGTAGCTCTCGTCGCTCTGTGTGATCTGACCGACGCAGGTTCGAGGGCAAAGGCCGGTGCCGTTGTCAACCACCAGGTCGATGGACTCCGCGGTGCTGCCTTCGAGGCCGGCATCCGACGGGCAGATGAGCACCGCCGGATCGGTCAGGTATTCGGGATAGAGCTTGCTCATATCGGCCATGAAATCACTGTCGTCCAGCGTATTGTCGCAATTCGGACAGTTGCTGTCGTCGCCGTAGATCTCGTCGCCATGGAGCGGGGGCCACTTCTCGCCTTTACTCTCATTGGCGTACATCTTGTAGATTATGCCGAGTTGCTTGAGATTGTTCTGGCAACTGGCCCTCCGGGCGGCCTCGCGGGCGCGGGCAAGCGCCGGCAACAGGATCGCCGCCAGAATGCCGATGATCGCAATGACCACCAGCAACTCAATCAGTGTAAAACCATTCTTCCTCATTGGATATGACTCCTTCGCTTTGGCTAGTTGTCTTGAAAGTTCGATCCGCTCTTTAAGTACACAACCAAACGTGAGCTCGCCCGCGTGTTGCACGTTCCTCCTTTCCTACCTGGCCTTAACCGCTCCCCGCGACCGGCCAACTGCGATGCAACGCGCGTATTACTATGCTATTAAATACGCAACTGGATGAGTTGTCAATACAAAAATTGCCGTGATCGGGCCCGTGCCGTGCGTCGGGCGTCACCGCCGGGCGCGTGCGGGATTCGGATTTCCGGCGCCGAGACCTTGCTATCGATGGCGGTGCGCCGGGCCAGGCATGTGGCAGCGACAGGCGACACGGACCGCGTCGCGGCCCGACCATGGGAGTGGCGGAAAGCATCGCGCGTATACACGCCGAATTCCGGCGGTGCGCCCGCCCCTCGGTCGCGGTCCGCAGCGGACTCAAAGTGCGCGAATCCATAAAAGCCCGCGCACCCTGTGGTGTCCTATTATTTTTCATTGACAAATCGGCGCATTCGATTAACAATATGCGCTGCGAAGGTTAGGGCCGAACGTGACGGTTACTTACTGGTCGTTAGCATCCAACAGGAGAGTCGCAGGGGACGATAGCGTGCATGCAGGGGCAGTGGTGGCCGGACAGGCAGTCCGGCCGGAGCAATATTGTGGTTGGCACTTGAATTTGTTTTGTCTTTAATCAAGAACTCATATGTGAGGACGAAGTATCATGAAACACAAAGGATTTACCCTTATCGAACTGCTGGTGGTTATTGCAATCATCGGTATCCTTGCGGCGATTCTACTGCCGGCGCTGGCCCGAGCGCGCGAAGCCGCCCGCCGTGCCAGTTGCCAGAACAACCTGAAACAGTGGGGCTTGGTGTTTAAGATGTACGCCAACGAAAGCAAAGGCGAACTTTATCCCGAAATTGCTCAATATCGCACAACACCGGGCTACCAATGTCGAGATACGTCGACGGGTAAGAACTTCCCTACAAACGCCCAGATCCTTCCGACAGCCACAGAATCCCGCACGGCTTTCCACGCCAAGGTTGGACGGATTTATCCCGAGTACTTGACGGATCCGAACATTTACATTTGCCCGTCGGAAGCGAACCCGGGTCTGGTGGCGAATCCCGACTCGGGCGAACCGTGGATCCACCTTGAGTGTGCCGACTACGACTACGGCAGCTCCCAGACAGACGAGAGCTACCTGTACATGGGATTCGTACTGGACGATTTCGAGACGGCGACCGTTCCCGCCGCCGCGTTCAACTCCGATCCGGCTTTTGCGTCCTTCACACTTCCGAATCAGCTCGCCGCCGTGCTGTTCTGGTTGGACGATCAGGGCACTTTCGACGCCTGCAATAACCCCATCAATACGAGTACCGTTGCCACGGCCACGGGTGGCCTGATCCCCGCGAACTCCGGTAATGCCAAGGGCACTTCCATTGCCCGCCTTCGTGAAGGCGCGGAGCGCTTTCTGATCACGGATATCAACAATGCCGGCGCAAGCTCCAAGGCCCAGAGCACGCTTCAGATCTCCGCCGACATCGCTTCGGTCACGCCGACGGGCTACAACCACATCCCCGGCGGTTGCAACGTGCTGTTCATGGACGGACACGTTGAATTCCGTAAGCTGGGCGAGACCGGCTTCTCCTCCAAGGCCTTCGCGGCCCTGACGGGTGTAGGCGGCGCCTGATACGGGTGCGTGAATCTCATTTAGCTTGATATCGAGGGCCGGTACGCCACGGATGGTGTACCGGCCTTCGCCGTTTATTCGGGCCACGCGGCGACGGCCTCAGGTTGAACGGCTCGTGCCGGATAGGCTTTACTATGCCGAACGGGGCGCAAGGCAGCAGCCGGATCGCAAGGAGAGTCATGCATTACCACGAAGATCATTCCCACGTCGTCAACCGCAACGCGCGGTATGGCCTTATTCTGTTCGCGATATACGTCGCGCTGTACGGCGGATTCGTGTTTCTCGCCGTGTTCCGCACGGAAGTCATGGGCGCCATCATGCCGGGCGGGGCGAACCTCGCCATTGCCTACGGATTCGCGCTGATCGGCGCGGCCCTGGCCCTCGCCCTGGTCTACGTGTTCCTATGCGGCAAGGCGGTGCCCCAGTCGGCCGCCGGCGACGCCGAGCAGAAAGCCCGCAACAACGAGACGGAGTCCCACTGATGCTTTATTCGACTTCGCCCGCGGCCATCATGGTCTTTGTCTTTTTCGTGGCCACCGTGCTGGGCCTGTCCTTCTACCTGGGCCGGCGCGGCCAGAGCGCCAAAGGCTATTACACGGCCCACGGCCAGATTCACTGGGCCGTGAACGGCGTCGCCTTCGCGGGGGATTACCTCAGCGCGGCCTCCTTCCTCGGCATTTGCGGCCTGATCGCCTTTTATGGCTACGACGGCTTCCTCTACTCCATCGGCTATCTCGCCGGCTGGGTGGTGGCGCTTTTCGTTATCGCCGAGCCCATCAAGCGCCTCGGCAAGTTCACCTTCGCCGACGCGCTGGACAGCCGCTACGACTCCCAGGCGATCAAGCTGGCCGTGGCCATTTCCACGCTGGTCGTCAGCGCCTTCTACCTCATTCCTCAGATGGTGGGCGCGGGCGCGCTGATTACGCCCCTGCTGGGCCTGCCCCACTATGCGGGCGTCCTGATCGTAGGCGTCACCGTGACCCTCATCGTGGTTACGGCGGGCATGGTCTCCACCACCTGGGTACAGTTCATCAAAGGCTTCCTGCTGGTGCTGTTCTGCGCCGCCCTCACCATCATGATCCTCGGGCGCGGCTTCAAGACCACGCCCCAGGAAGCGCCCCGGAGTCCCGAGAGCGTCCGGGCCGAAGTGACCGCTCAGGGCGGTCAGATCGATGAAAAAGCCTGGCCCGACAAACCCTACGTGAAAGTGACCTCCGCCGAGGGGGTCGAATCCGTGCTCCGCGTGACCGATGCCGGCTGGGTGGCCACCCAGACCCTCGTGGTGAAAGCCGATGGCACGAAGCTGGTCAACGGACAGCCCCAGTCGATGGATCACGACCTGACGCCCGTGGGCACCGTCTCCGCCCTGCCCGGCGGCGTGGAGTCGACCGGCGCCGTGGGTCCCGTGGAATACTTCGACACCCTGCGCCAGTCGACGGTGACCACTTGGAGCAAGGAAGAGCTCAAATCGGGCGATACCAAGACCGTGGTGTACTACCCGGTCCAGAAGAGCGGCGCCGATTTGCTTACGCCGGGCGGCTACTTCAAAGGTATGACTTCGCCGAAATTTACCGACAAGCTTGACTTCATCTCCCTCATGCTCGCCCTCTTCTGCGGCACGGCCTCCCTGCCGCACATCCTGATCCGCTACTACACCGTGAAGGACCAGGCTTCGGCCCGAAAGAGCACCGTGGTGGGCATCGCCGCCATCGGCTTCTTCTATGTGCTCACCCTCTACCTCGGCCTGGGCGCCATGACCTCCGGCGCCATGGACGTGACCGACAGCAACATGGCCGCGCCCCTGCTGGCCCGCACCTTCAGCGAAATGATGTTCGCCGTCATCTCCGCCATCGCCTTCACGACCGTGCTCGGCACCGTCTCCGGCCTCATCATGGCCGGCTCCGGCGCGGTGGCTCACGACCTGCTGGAGAATTATTTCCAGATCCCCATGAATGATCACCAGAAAGTGCTCTACGGCAAGTTCGCCGCCGTGTTCCTCGGGGTCGGCGCCATGATCCTCGGCGTCCTCTTCAAGGACTTCAACGTGAGCTTCCTGGTCGGCTGGGCCTTCAACATCGCCGCCTCCGCCAACCTGCCCGCCCTGGTGATGATGCTCTTCTGGCGCCGCACCACCAAGCAGGGTATTGCCGCCGCCGTGTTTGTGGGTATGACCACCTCCCTGATCTGGATCCTGATCTCCGGAGACACCTATTCCAAAGTCTACGGCTGGGACCCCACAACCTCGATCATCCCCTTCAGCCAGCCCGCCCTGGTGACCATCCCCCTGGGATTCCTGGTGCTCATCGTGGTGTCGCTGCTGACCCCGAAGCCAGAGCACTCCGTGGCCGAGGAGTTGGCGGAGGCGTAAGAAAAAGATCGCCCCCTCGGACCGGGAAGATCCCGACCCGAGGGGGCGAATCAGTAACCACCGACAGAGCCGGGGTTATGAGGAGGGCCCCTGAAATGGGCCGGTTGGTCCAGGTAAACGTTCTGTTCGCCAGGGCCTATGGGGTCCATCGGGGTGAAACGCGCGGCTCGATATTTCTGGATTGCTATGGAGGCCCGAAACGTTACCAATCCGCGAAGCGGATGGCAGATTCGCGTCGTATTGCGCGACCATCCGCTTCGCGGATTCAAACAAGTTGCGGGACATCGACCCGGGGCTTAGGCCCCGGGCTATTGACTGCCGCTCCTACGGAGCTAATATGGGTTCCAGCGTGCGGTACCCGTCGCGATTCATGTCCCACGCGTTGCCACAGGGACCAATGCAAAGGCCAAACGGCGGAGCCTGTTGAATTCTCTCCGACAGCGCCGGTGGATCAGCCTGGATTGAGCATTACTTCATCCCCAGGTTCTTGAAGAGATACACGCCGCCTTTGCCGGGCGCCAGAACATCCTTCCAGCCGTTCCGGTCCACGTCGTCCACCCAGAGGTAGATGCCCGTGCCGGCCGCGGTGTCGCCGGGGCCGAAATCGATCACGTGGCGCTTAATTTCTCCGCCCGTCAGGGGGTAGTAGTACAGGCCCACCGGATCCGCCGCGCCGGGGTCGCCGTCGTTGTGGGCGCGATACCGCTTGCCGGTAATCAGTTCGGGAGCGCCGTCGTTGTCCAGATCCGCCAGCACCATCTCGTGGAACTGGGAGCGGTCCGTCTCGATGTCGTGCTTCGTCCAGGTGCGCTTGCCGTCGGCTTCGCCCTGTTCATACCAGGCCAGGCCATAGTCGTGGCCGCTGCCGGCGATGAGGTCGCTCTTGCCGTCCTTGTTCATATCGTGAACGATGATCGGGATGCTGGCTTCGCCCAGCGCGAGCTCGGCGTGGTAGGTCCAAGGCTGCTCAAAGGGCTTCTCCGGCGCTTCCAGCCAGCCCAGGTGCATGATCAGGTCGCCGCGACCGTCCCCATTCACGTCGCCAAAGCCCAGCCCATGGCCTTGCGGCTCCGCATAGACATCCACCCGCTTGAAGGTACCCGTGCCCTTGCCGGCGGCGTCCCGCTCAAGAATGAAGATGGCGATGCCGTTGTTGGGCAGGTTCGGCACCGCCTCCACATGGCCGTCGCCGTCGATATCCCAGAAGCAGCCCCGCTCCACGTTGCCCACTTCGGCAACCTCGTGGACCGTCCACTCCACCGGCTGGCCCTTGGGATTCTCGCGCCAGACCACTTTCTTGTTGAACCAGCCCCCCGAAACCACGTCCAGGAAGCCATCCCCGTTCACGTCCAGCGGATAGTTGGAGAAGTCGTCGTAGTATTCGGCCTCGGTGTAGATCTTGCCTATCAGGTGTGACGCGGTGAACTCCGGGCCGGGGTGCCAGTACTCCCCGCAGACTATATCCATACTGCCGTCGTTGTCCACGTCGAAGAGCGAGCCCGCCTCGTAGGTTCCCGTACCGATTCGCTGCTTGTCAAAGGCCAACTCGGCGCTGGCTACGGTGGCCGTGAGTCCAAGAAGGGTGATTCCCGTGGCAATCGGGCGGAATATTTCAGTCATCATGCGTGAAGGTACTCCCCGCGCCGGCGGCCAGACCCGCCGTGCGCTTCAAATTCCGTGTAAATGCGGTCGGATGTCATGATCAGCCAGTACCGGGGGCCTTGTCAAGCCGCTTGTGGGGACGAATAGGTGATCACGACGAGGGGAGGCTGCGCTAAAGTTTTGGGCGTGATTTCGGAAAAAAAATCATGAACTTTAAAAAACATTTTTGCGGGGTATGCGGGATCTATGGGGCGCGCCACCCAAAAACTGCGGGTATGCGTTGGTTTCCGATTTCTTGCGAATTTCTGCGTCGGTGCCGCCCGCCGAAACTTTTTTTCGGAAAGCGCTAAAGTTCCGCCTAAAGTTGCCGATAAAAACTACAGGTAAGCCGAAATAGAACCTGACGGCGACTAAATTTGAAACCTGAACGGCGCGCAGGGACGCGCGCCACGCAACATCATGGAGGATGAACGCGAAAAAGGCGGGGTATGCGCCCGCACGAGGGTCCTCGGACCCGGTTACAACATTTGAATCACTTGAATCTTGATCGAAATTCTTCGAAATACGCCGGCAAGGTGGGCAGGACGCCCCCGACCCCGGCAAGAAACGACCTCGTTTCAGCAGCAGGCCGCCCGATGCGGGACACATTGGGTGACCAGTACGCTGAGACACGAAGCAACGAAATCAATGGGACCGCCCGTTTCAGTTGAACGGGTTTCTGGCCGACGCCGCGATGGGACGGAGCTCGCAAGGGCTTCTACGCGGAAGAAGGCCAGTGGTAGCGCAAGGACGCGCAAAACCAACCACTCACGGAGGAATACATCATGGGACTTCGCATCAATACCAACGTTTCCGCGCTGAACACATCCCGCGTTCTGCGCCGCTCCACGGGCGATTTGAACAAGAGCCTGGAGCGCCTTTCCAGCGGCCTCCGGATCAACCGGGCCGCCGATGACGCGGCGGGACTGGCGATTGCAGAAGGATTTCGGTCCGTAGTACGCGGTTCACAGGTGTCGCAGCGCAATTCGCAGGACGGCGTCAGCCTCGTGCAGACGGCGGAAGGCGCGCTGAGCGAGACGACCAACATTCTTCAGCGCATCCGCGAACTGGCGGTGCAGGCCTCCAACGGCACGCAGAGCACCGACAACCGTCTGGCGCTCACGCGCGAAGTGAACGAACTGATCGGCCAGATCAACGATATCGCCACGAACACGCAGTTCAACGGCATCAGCGTGCTGAGCAGCGCGCAGACCGTGACGCTGCAGGCGGGCGCCTACGTCAGCCAGACCCTCACGATCCGGGTCAGCGGCGCGCGCGCGGCGGATATCGGCGTGAGCGCGGTGACCCTTTCGGTCGCTTCGCTGGCGGTGGCCGCGATCAGTACGGTGGACAACGCGCTGCGCAGCGTGAACACGCTCCGCAGCACGCTGGGCGCGTTCCAGAACCGCCTGGAGTTCACGATCAATACCCTGGCGATCCAGGAAGAGAACTCGGCGTCCTCCGAAAGCGCCATCCGCGATGCGGATATGGCCCAGGAGACGATCGCCTTCACCCGGAATCAGATCCTGGTGAGCGCGGGCACGTCGATTCTCGCCCAGGCCAACGTGGTGCCCCAGACGGCGCTGCAGTTGCTGGGATAGCATGAGTACGGGTTCAGGGCGGCCGGGCCCCGCTGAGGCGGGACGCCGGCGGCGGAGTCTCCGGCGACCGGCCGCCCTGTTGAACCTATAAATCCGAATTAACCTGTTAAGCGAAGAAAGGAGGACCGCTGGACATTGGGTTATGGTCGAGTCGCGTCGAGCATGGCCGCATAAAGTGTCTTGTATGTACCAGTAATCACAATGACGGAGGGTAAGGGAATCCCTCTGGCCACTCATGGAGGAAAATAGCTATGGGACTCAGAATCAATACCAACGTCGCGTCATTGAACGCGGCCCGGACGCTCCAGCGTTCAACCATTTCTCTCAATCGTTCATTGGAACGCCTCTCCAGCGGCCTGCGGATCAACCGCGCGGCCGACGACGCGGCGGGCCTGGCCATCGCCGACGGCTTCAACTCCGTCGTCCGCGGGTCGCAGGTCGCCCAGCGCAACACGCAGGACGGCGTCAGCCTCGTGCAGACGGCGGAAGGCGCGTTGAGCGAAACCACCAACATTCTCCAGCGTGTTCGCGAGCTTGCGGTGCAGGCCTCCAACGGCACGCAGAGCACGGACAACCGTCTGGCGCTGACGCGCGAAGTGAATGAATTGATCGGCCAGATCAACGACATCGCGACGAACACCCAGTTCAACGGCATCAGCGTGCTGAGCAGCGCACAAACGGTAACGCTCCAGACGGGCGCCTACGTGAGCCAGACCCTGACGGTCCGGGTCAGCGGCGCGCGCGCGGCGGATATCGGCGTGAGCGCGGTGACCCTTTCGGTCGCTTCGCTGGCGGTGGCCGCGATCAGTACGGTGGACAACGCGCTTCGCAGCGTGAACACCCTCCGGAGCACCTTCGGTGCCTTCCAGAACCGCCTCGAGTTCACCATCAACACCCTGGCCATCCAGGAAGAGAACTCGGCCGCGGCGGAGAGTGTCATCCGCGACGCCGACATCGCCCGTGAAACCATCCAGTTTACGCGCAACCAGATCCTGGTCAGTGCGGGCACCTCGGTGCTGGCGCAGTCCAATGTGGTTCCGCAGACGGCCCTCCAGTTGCTCGGTTAGTTGACGACCGGGCGGCACGGACCGCCAACCAGATTGATGGGCCAGGCCCCGGGATCCCCCTTCGGGAGATCCCGGGGCTGAGCCAACAACCTTGAGAAAGGAGCCTGAGAGCAAGCAGCCCGAGGCCGGGAACGGTCGGGGGTCGCGAGCATACGCATGACTTGGCGGGTTAGGGATGGCCCGCCGGGTTAACCAGGAGGTAAGACCATGGGATTACGAATCAATACGAATGTCCCGGCGCTGAACAGCGCCCGGACGCTCGACCGCTCCACCCGCGCGTTGAACCGCAGTCTGGAGCGGTTGAGCAGCGGCCTGCGGATCAACCGCGCGGCCGATGACGCGGCGGGCCTCGCTATCGCCGAGGGTTTCCGCACGGAAGTACGCGGGTCCCAGGTGGCCCAGCGCAACGCCCAGGACGGCATCAGCCTTGTCCAGACGGCGGACGGCGCCCTGAGCCAGACCACGAATATCCTCCAGCGCATTCGCGAGCTTTCTCTTCAGGCGGCCAACGGCACCCAGAGCACCAACAACCGCACCGCCCTGAACACCGAAGTACAGGAACTCATCGCCCAGGTGGAAGATATCGCCCTGGACACGGAGTTCAACGGGATTGCGGTGCTCAGCGCCAACCAGTCCATCACCCTGCAGTCCGGTTCCTACGTGAGCCAGACGTTGCGCGTTGCGGTTGCGGGAGCGCGCACCTCGGACCTGCGCATCAGCGCCATTACCGTCAGCACGGCGGCCGGCGCCGTGGCCGCCATCAGCCTGGTGGACGTGGCCCTGGCCAGTGTCAACAGCCTTCGCGGAACCCTGGGCGCCTTTCAAAACCGCCTGGAGTTCACGATCAATACCTTGGCCATCCAGGAGGAAAACGCGGCCGCGTCGGAAAGTGTAATCCGCGATGCCGATATCGCCCGGGAAACCATCCAGTTCACCCGGAACCAGATCCTCGTGAATGCCGGTGTTAATGTTCTCGCCCAGTCCAACGTGGTCCCACAGTCCGCGTTGAACCTGCTGGGTACTACCTGAGCGGGCTATGGCCGGACGGGTCACTCGTGACCCGACCCGGAGCCCGGACGGGGCCGTGCCGTGCACGGCGCCGCCGCCGAAACAACCGTCAGTTTAAGAGCGGAATGAAGCCGGAAACCCGGAACGCGCCAGGGAAGCGCGCGGAACGGGTCAACTCGGGTGTTGCCAGCGGCGACACCCGGCCGGAAGTTCCGCTGGAAAGGAGTCGATATGGGAGTTACAGGCATTAACAGCAATCCCCAGGGGACGCTGGATGCCGGACGTGTTCCCTACGTCCCCGAAGCATCCGCCAAACCAGCCGCAAGCCGCCTGGAAGCCCGGCCCGAAGCACCGCCGGAATCGACCTCGGTCGAACCCGAGCCCCGCGGCGTGCCCCAGACCCTGGCCGTACGCCAGCAATTGCCGCCCAACACCCGCCTGCGCGTGGATGAAGAAAGCAATCAAATCGTCGCCCAGATCCTGAACGAAAACAATGAGGTCGTCCGGCAGATTCCGCCGGAGGCGTTGCTGGAATTGTCCAGCAAATTCAATCGCCTCGAAGGCCTCCTCTTTGATCGCGAATCCTGAGTGATCCCAACAGCGCCTCCGCCCGCCGACAACACGGCAGGCGGAGGCGCTGTGTTTTTTATGGGTCTTATGGGTCTTATGGGTCCTATGGGTCCTATGGGCTGTCTCTGCCCACAACCCACAACCCACAACCCACAACCCACAACCCACAACCCACAACCCACAACCCACAACCTACAGCCTACAGCCCACAGCCCACAGCCCACAGCCCACAGCCTACAGCCTACAGCCTGCAGCCTCAGACCTACCCCAGCGTCCCGAGTGCCTCGGCTTGCTCCCGGATGAACGCGAGGGCCGCATCGCCCAGCACGAGGCTTCCCGCCCGGGCATTTTCGTGTACCTGCGCCTCGGTGCGGGCGCCCACGAGCGCCGTGGTGACACCGGGCTGGTGCACAAGCCAGGCGGTGTAGAGCTGCCCCAGGGTCACGCCGAGATCCTGGGCCAGGGGTTCGACTCGGCGCAGCATCTCGATGATGCGGGCGCGATTCTCGGTCTTGTAGAGCACATTCTTATTGCGGATATCGCCCTCGGGAAAGGTGCGCTCCAACGTGACCCTTCCCGTCAGCAAGCCCTGTGCAATGGGACTGTAGGCCAGCACGCCAATATGCTGCTCCACGCAGAAGGGAAGCAGTTCCGCTTCGGGCTCGCGCTGGAGCGCATTGTAGCGGGGCTGCACGCTGTCCACCCGACCCTTCGTCTGGCAGAGGCGGATCATGGCCGGATCAAAATTGCTCACGCCAATCGCCCGAATCTTCCCGGCTTCTTTCAGGCGGAGCAGCGCTTCCATGGTATCGTCCAGCGGCCAGGTGCCGTCGGGCCAGTGGATCTGGTAAAGATCAATCACGTCGGTTTCGAGGCGCTGGAGGCTCTGCTCGCACTCTTCGATGATGGAGTCCGGTCGCCCGTTGCGGTAAATGGTGCAGGGCGTGCCGTCGTTCATCGTCGTGTCGAGCTGCTTCTGCCCCTCCGCCCGATCCCAGCGCATGCCGCACTTGGTGGCCAAAATGACCCCTTCGCGTCGGCCGCGCAAGGCCCGGCCCACCAGAATTTCGCTGTGGCCCATGCCGTAGCTCGGGGCCGTGTCGATGCACGTAATTCCCGCATCCAGCGCCGCATGGATGGCCCGGACCGCATTCTCATCGTCGGGGCCGCCCCAGAACCAGCCGCCGATGGCCCACGCGCCGAAACTGACGACGGGCAGATCGAGGCCCGAATCTCCGAGTGATTGATAACGCATACAATTTCTCCTGCGCTTCGACTATACTGCTTGAAAGCATTATGATGGGAATCGTGGATGAGGTGCAAGACCCGCAACGGGGCCTGGCGGAACTTCCGACCCGATGGCGTGTTTCATTCCGTGGCAGAGGCCTGTAACCGCGACCCAATGTGGCCGGACGCAGCTCAAAAAGGATAACACCATGAAAAACGTACTTTCTGTTCTGCTGGGCGCGGTCCTCGGGGCCGTGCTGGGTGCCGGGGCCATGCACCAGTGGATCATGCCCCAGTTGATGGATTCCGAGACGAAATTGTCGGAGGCGGAGCGGAAGCTGGCCAGTATTCAAACCGACAGCGAAAGCGCCGGGGAAAAGCTGGCCCGCCTTGAAGCCGAACGCAATCAATACAGCGAACGCCTCGCCGCCCTGCAAGCGAAACTGGAAGAAGCCACCGGTGCGAAGGCGGTGACCCCGGCCGACGTGGCGCTGCCCGAAGGGGACGGCGCGGTGGATGCCTCCACGGATACCCCGGAGGACACGCCCGCACCCCCGCTGGAAGACGAAAGGGGACCGGGACGCGACCGGGGCGATCGGGGCGATCGCTGGGGTGGAACACCCGAGGAGCGGGAGGCCCGGCGCCAGGAATTCGCCACGCGGATGCAGGAGAACATGTCGAATTTCTTCACCGGCGAACTGGAAAAATCGGCCACGCCGGAAATGCAGGAGCGGCTGGTCGCGCTGGAGCAAAAGACCCAGGAAATGTTGGACTTGCGCAATCAGATGCGCGCCGCGGAGACGGACGAGGAGCGGGAGGCCCTGGGCCAGGCCTTTGGCGAGACCATGGCGGCGGCGCGGGAGATCATGCAGGAACAACAGGGCGACATGCTCGGCGCCATCGCCACCCAGTTTGGTATTACGAAGGAAGCCGACCAGGCCGCCTTTGAGCAAGCCGTGCGCGGCGCCATGGACAGTCCCATGTTCAGCGACAACCCCGGGGCGCTCCTGTGGAATGCCGGACGGACGGGGGAAGGCGGGGGCGAAGGTTTCGGAGGCCGGGGCTTCGGCGGTGGCGGTTTCCGCGGCGGACCGGGGCGCTGACCCCTTTTCAGCTTCCCTGATTGCGGAGATTATGAAGAGAGCGCAACGAGGATTGATCGTCCTCCGTGCGCTCTCTGCTTTTCCATCCGATTCCCGTCGCGAATCCCCGGTTACGGCGTACTCCCGCTGATCGGGGCTTCGGCTTGTTTCGGCACCTTGAGCTTCCAACCGATCTGCACGAGATCCGCGCTCTTGAGATTGTTCATCTCTATCAGCTTCTGCTGGGTGGTGCCAAATCGCATGGCGATGCGCCGGAGATTGTCGCCGGCGACCACCTCGTAGGTCTCGTAGGTCCCCGGGGCCGGCTCGGCGACCGCAGGCTTCTCCACTTCGGCTTCCTCGGGTTCGGAAGGCGCCACCGCTTCGGCGGGCGCGGCTTCCGGATTCGCTTCGGCCACGGGAAGGTAGACCACCAGAGAATCACCCGCGTTGATTACCGTGTCCTCGGGGCTCAGACCATTCCACGACTGAATCTCGGCAACGGTGACGCCGTACATGCCTGCGATGGCGCCCAGACTTTCGCCCGAAACCACGGTGTGCTCGCGTTTATCGGTGTCCGGCGGCTGAGGCGCGGGAACCGTGGTCTCCTTCGGCTTTTCCTCCTCGCTCGGCGTGGCTGGAACAGGGACAAGCTCAGGCGCGGCAGCCTCCGTGGGGGCGGGCTCCGTCGGGGTTTCAGGCGCGGCAGCCTCCGCAGGGGCGGGCTCCGGAACGGCGGCGGCATCTTTCGGAAGCTCGTGTGTCGGCGCTTCCGCGGGAGCTGCGGGCTTTTCCTCGACCGGCGTAGCCTCCGCAGGTTTCTCTTCCGCGCCGGTCGTGGCCGGTGCGGCCTCGGCGGCGGGGGCCTGGATCTTGATAACCTGGCCGATCTTTACCACGTCACTTTCCAGCTTGTTCCACGCGCGCAGGTCGGCCGCGCTGACCCCATAGCGCTTGGCGAGGGCGTTCAGCGAATCGCCCTTCACAATCGTGTGCTCCCTGGGAGCCTCGGGCGCGGGTTCAGCCACGGGGGCCGGTTCCGTCGTCGGGGCGGCCTCCGGTGCGGGTGTGACCGCCGTGACCGTTTCGGGCGCGGGTACGGGGGTGGGAGCCGCATCCGTTGTCGGGGCGGCCTCCGGTGCGGGTGCTGGCGTCGCAGCCGGTTCGGGTGCGGGCGTCGCGGTCGGTTCGGGTGCGGGCGTCGCGGCCGGTTCGGGTGCGGGCGCGGGTGCTTCGGCCACCACGGGGACGGGCGCTTGTGCGGGGGACGAGACGGGCGTGCCCAATCGACCAAGACTATCCTTCATACGCTGGCGGCTGGCGGCAAACTGATCAACGGGAAAGTCGCTGCGCTTCGCCAGCCGCACAAAGGTATCGCAGATGGCGCGCAGTGTGGCCCGATCCACGTCCTGGAGGATGACCGCATCACACCCGCTGAACAGGGCCTTCAGGGCGATCTCGTCCCGAGGCAGATCCCGCGTCATGGGGTGGCGTGTAATATCACTTGCGATGAGCAGGCCCTGGTACTGCCAGTCCTGGCGCACGAGCAACTGGAGCAACTTGGGCGAAAGGGCGGCGGGTCGGTTCGGGCGCTCTTTGTCAATACCGGGCACGGCCATGTGACCCACGAGCATGCCGGGGGCGCCCGCGTCCACCGCCGCCTTGAACGGCTCCATGGAGGCCGCCAGGGCATCGATGGGCTCCGCCGGGATATGCCAGACGCCTTCGGGCGAATTCACCGCAAGTCCGGCACCGGGAAATTCCCGCGCCACCGCCATGAGGCCGGCGGCGTTCAACTGGTTGATATAGGCCAGGCCCGGACCAACCACGGCCTCGTTGCTGGAGCCCAGGGTGGTCAACTCCAGGCGCGCTTCCGACACCCCCGGATTGAACACATCCATCGCCGGGCCAAGATAAACCCCCACGCCCTGCTTCAACCCTTCCCGGGCCTGCGCCGCCGCCGCGTCCGGGCTCAGTCCCTTTTCCGAGCCGTCCCCGTCGACCGCCAGCAGTCGCGGCAACGCGTGCTCGGGATCATTAAAGATGATCAGGGGCGGATCCGTAATTTTCGTGCCCAGACCGGTCGCCTGCTTGATCTGAAGCACCAGGGCCGACAACTGAAGGGCATCGGTCACATTCTCCGGCCCCAGGACAACGCCGCCCGGCTTGAACTCGTTCAGCCACTCCAGGGTGTCGACATCCGCCTTGGTGCCCTTGATACCCGTGAACAGGTGGGCCGCGGGCCAGAGTCCAGCGACATCCGCGTCAAAAGGAGGCGCCTCCACATCCGGCGCGGGGGTGGGCGTGATTACCGGCTCCACAGCCGGGGCCGGGGTGGGTGCGGGGGGTGACGGCGGCGTCTCCGCGGGTAACGGCGGCGGGGGCACATCCTGCGCCACGGACAACTGGGGTGGATTCTCCACGACCGGGGGCGACTCCACGATGGTTGAACGCGCGCCCCAGCCGATGACCGTACCAATGACAATGCCGAAGATAAACGTCAGGATGAGATTTCGGGAAATCTCAGAAGCTTGCTTATATCCTTCATTCACCGGAAGGCCTCCGTAGTGGTGACGCCGGGCCACGGCGTGACGCCGGACCCGCCCAGATTCTGCGAAAATACCGCGTGGCGCACGGCCCGCAGCCCCTGGGGGGACTATAGCATCTTGCGGGCGGCTGGTGCATATCGATTCGGCCCGGGAGAAAATTTTGAAACGACCCCGGATTCCTGTGGTACAATACGGTTCTCTTGTGAGGCGGTGTAGCTCAGCTGGTTAGAGCATCGGAATCATAATCCGAGTGTCCGCGGTTCAAATCCGTGCACCGCTACCATTTAAATCACAAACGCCCAATAGCCCGCGCATGTGGCTATTGGGCGTTTTTCTTTACGCTTCATTCTCGTGCCCGATGGGTGCGCACGGTCGCGCCTGCCCGGCGGGCGCGACCGAACGGCTCATGTCATTGCTCCGGGGGTAACTCGCCGGTCGCCTCGCCGGCCAGATCGGGGGCATCGGGCGGCGCGATCTCGAGGGGGGCCATTTTCTGCGGCTGATCGCGCTCCAGCATATCGCGGGGGCCGGCCTCGCGGCCCAGCAGGTCGTTGCCGAGCTGCTCCACGCGGTCGGCTTGTTCGGCCATGCCGGGGGTCCCCTCCGCGCCGAGAATATGCGGCGTAATCAGCACGACCAGCTCCGACTTTGCGTCGATGGAGCGTTTTCGTCCGAAGAGCAGGCCCATAACGGGGATTTTTCCGAGGACGGGCAGGCCGGACCGGGTGCGCTGCTTGCGGACGTTGATCAGACCGCCGATGAGAATCGTTTCGCCGTCACGGACGATCGTGGTGGTTTCGACTTCCGTCGTGTTCTCGTCGGGCACGCCGGTGATTTCATTGATCTCGCCGTCGGAGACTTTGGGGGCGATCTGCATGTGGATCAGGCCCTCGCGGGTGATTTCAGGGGTGACTTTGATTTGCGTGCCGACTTCGAGAAACTGCACGTTTTCAAACGTCGTGTTGTTGTCGGCCTGGGCATTGGTCTTGTAACCCAGTTTCTGGCCGATGATCATACTGGCTTCTTCCCCCTCCAGCGCGAGCAATTCGGGCGCGGCCAGGGTTTCCACGTTGCCCCGGGATTCCAGCGCGTCGATGTAGAGCTGCTCGTGATCCCGCAGCACCATGGAGAATATCCCCGCTTCGCCCGTGGTGACGCTTGTGACATCCCGGCCGGAATTGGTCAGGAAGGGCAGATTCTGATCGAAGCGGATCGGGTCGTAGGGAATGGAGGACGAGCCGAAATTCACGCCAAGGGAAAGATTGGCGTCGTAGCTGATATTGAGTATGCGCGTCGAGATGAGCACCTGCCTGGGCGCGATATCCAGCTCCGCCACCACGGCTTTTATCCGCTCGATGTACTCCGGGGCGTCCTGCACCACCATGCGCTTCTCCGCCGTGATCTGCACCGCGCCCTGGGGCGAGAGAAGCTCTTCCACCGCGGTCCGCATGGTCTCCATATCGCTGTGCTCTATCTCGATCACAATGGCGTCATAGGGGGGCACGTCCAACTGGGGAATGAGTTCGTCGAGCTGGTCCAGGTACTCGGGGGCATCCTGCACGATCAGGAAGGTGTCGCCGCTGGCCGTCGCGGCGCCTTCTTCGCCGCCACCGCTTTCGGCCTGATTGATGATGACTTTGCCGCCGGGCGACAGAAAGGATTCGATGGAGGTGATCAGGGTCGCCGGGTCGGCGTGGCGGATGCGATAGGTCCGCACCCGCAGGTCGTTGGAGGCGAGGGGCATGCTCTTCCGCGCTTCCTCGGTGGTGACGTAGATCACGTCGCCCTTGGTGTAGTGGGTGAAACCCGCAACGGCCAGGATGGAACTGAGGGCGTCTTCGAATGGCACGTCGAAGAGGTTGACCGAAATCGTGCCCTCCACTTCGGGCCCGGCGACGATGCTGACCCGTTGCGACTGGGCGAGCAGGGTCAGCATGGCGCGAATGTCCACCTGCTCCACATTGAGGGTGATATGGTCGCCGGTCAGGCCCGAAACGGAAACCTTGGGCAGGTCGCCCGATCCCTCCGCGGGCGAAGCCTCGGACGCCTTCTGGGGTTGCGCGGTCGTCGCCAGGGCGATGCACATCGCGGCAAGCGTCGCGACGTGTTGCAGTTGCTTGAGATGAATCATTGTTGGCCAACCTCCGGCAGGTACAGCTCTCGGGTACCTGAAGAATCTTCTACCGTAACGCTCGTTTCTCCGATGGCGCGAACGAGACAACCTTCTACTGAATCGCCGATGCGAACATATTTTCCATTAATCAGGGCCATGCCGCCGCGCCCGTCCAGCACCACCCCGGAAAGGACCAGGGCGGTCGGGCCGTCGTCCACCGGCCCGCTGTCGCCAACGGGCCCCTCCGCCCCCGGCTCCACGGGTTCGCCACCGGTCGAACGCGGCCAGTGGAAGGGGTCGCGCGCGATCTCGGTGCGCCACTCGGGCCACCCCGAACCGGGCTTCTCCAGCGCGGCCAGATCCGCCACCAGCGTCTTCAATTCGTCCAGCGAGGACGTGTCGACCGCGGCGACTTCGCTTGAAGCCGGAACAAGCGCCGCCGTGGTGCCCGCCGGTTTCGGGCCGAATCGCCACCAGAGAATGACGGCGAAAATAATCGCGCTCACAATCATGACCGGCACCTGCTTGTCCGGCGGTATGAGACTTCGTTGCGTCTTAGCCATGGTTCGGTTCCACTCCCTGCTTGCTGTAGAGGCGCAGCACGAGGTTGATGACGCATCGCCGGTCCGCACCGCTCTGTATCGAAAGTTCCTCCAGGGTCATAACGGCGCTGGACTGCCCCCAGGAGAAGAGGAGCGCATGGAGCTCGCCGAAGGACGCTTCGGCCTCGATGGTGATCGGCAGATAGTGGTACTCCCCGTCGGGGCGGGGCTCTCCCGGATTTACCTGCCGCACCGTGACGTTGTGCTCGGCGGCCTGCGCGGTGAAGGCCTCGTAGAACTTCTCGAAACTAATCGTCTCGGGAATTCGCTCCTCCACGGCCCCGGCCCTGGCCACGATGCCGTCGATGGTGTGGCGCGCATCCCGGGCGGCGGAGGCGGCCAGAAGGAGCCGTTGCGACTCCTGGCTCACCTTGCTCCGCTCCGCAAGAACTGCCGAACGCTGGATCAGGCTGAGCGCGACGATGGCGACGCCGGTAAGGCTCGACACGAGGATGATCGTCAACAGGGATCGGAGATTTTTCCGGCGGATTTTGGCTTCGGTCGTACTCATGGCTGCTCGGTGGACTCCACGACACCCGTCATCGAAAAGAGAACACCGCCGGAACCGGATTCGCCGCCGGCGCTGAACTGCTCCAGGCGCAGCTCCTTTACGTGGGCCGAACCGGAATACGCGGAGAGAAACGTGACCACGTCGATATCGGAGTGGGCTTCGCCGGCAATCTGGAGAAGATACCGGAGCGACGCCCGGCCTTCTTCGTCTTCTTCGCCTGTCTGGGACTCAATCCGGAGCGAATCAACGCGAACCTGGTCGCCCGCCGAACGGGCCATGTCTTCCAGCACGCCGCACCAGTAGGGCTGATGGGTCAGTTCGTGCAACTGCCATCCGCGCACCTTCCAGCTTTTCGCATTCTCCACAAGCATCGGAACCTGGGCTTCCCATTGGAGCAACTCCGCCTCCTGGATGCGAAGCGGCTGGATCTCCGTCTGGATGCGCCGCGTGTCGGCGCGCACGAATCCGGCGATCACCAGGGCCAGGGCGATGATGGCGGCGCCCACGACAAGCTGGCTGGCCAGTCGCTTCCGTGCGCCGCGCCGCACGCGGTATTCTTCGGGGGCTAGTTCAACGGCCTGTGTCATTCAAGTATCCATTCCGCGCAATGCCAGGCCCGCGGCGGCGGCGAAGCGCGCCAGCGGGATATCGCCCGAAGCGGCCCAGGGCGGGAGATCCGCCTGGCCGTCCACCTGCGCGACGGGGCACCCCAGGCGATTTGAAAGGTAGGTGGTGAGATTGCCGGGCAACAGCTCGCCCATCAGCAGAACGCGCTCCGCGCCCGGCGTGTACTGATGGGTCCGCGCATAGAGCAGCGTCTGCTCGATCTGCGCCGCAAGCTCCCGCAGCTCGGGTTCAACCAGGGCGAAGAGCAGCCCGGAAAGGTCGTTCTTCGGAAAGTTGCCATCGGCCAGGACCTCGCCCCGGTCCACGCAGGGCCGTTCCAGATGCACGCCCAGGTCGTAGCGGCGTAGGAAACGCGCCGCGGTGTCCGTGTCGACATTCAGTTCGGCGGCGATGGCGTCGAGGAGGGTCGAGATGCCCCAGCGCAGCGTGCGATTGAGGATTACGTCGCCGTCGCGCCGCAGCACCATTTCGATCAGGTTCCACCCGAGTTCGACGAGGCAGTCAAAGCGGACGCCCGTTCTCACGGCGCGGCTGATGGAGGTCGCCCGGATGTCGAGTCCTTCGCAACTGAATTTCACCGCACGGAGCAGGGCGAGGCTGCGGTTGGCAACCTCCTTGCGCGTGGAGACCAGCAAGCCGTGGGGCGCGGTGGCCTCCGAACCGGGTACGGTCGGGAGACTCAGAAAGTCATACACCGCCGCGTCCAGCGGGTAGGGCAGAAAGGGCGACAACAGTTCGGCGGAGGGACGGCTGTTGCCGGTGTGGTCCCAGCCGGGAATCCGAATCGGGCGCGCGTCCACATGGATGCTCGGGATGGCGCCATAAACGCGGTCACCCTTGAAGTTGCCGACGGCGCGTAATTGAAGCAGAGCGTCCATGAGGGTTCTGGCCCGCTCGCCCGGGTCGCCCGCGCAATTCACCGGGACGGATCCCCAGGCGTGCAGGTTCGGCCCGCCGCGCCCCCTGCGAAACTGCACGGCGCAGACCAGATGATCGTGTATGTCCAGCCCTATCGGGCCGTAGTTGCCTGCGCCTGTCACGTGAAAGCTCTTCCTCTCTCCGCCATTACGGTCTGCGGATGCGATTCGGTCGATAGGCCATTGCACGGGCCGCCTGGAAGGAGGCCGGTGTGGGAAATGCCGGGGCCGCTTCCGAAGTTCATAAGCCCTTCTCCTGCTCTTCGGGTTTGAGAACGACCGTTACCACCCGCGATTCCTCCGGCAGCTTCAGCAGGAAGGAAGGCGCGCCGCTGATTCCGGCGTTCTTCTGATAGAGATAGCCCGCGCCGCCAGACACCGCCGAGGCCACGGGACTTGGGGCGATGGCGATGGTGACCATCTGGGCGGCGCGCTCCGCGTACAACTGAAAATCCGAGGCGGCGCTTGTGCCCGCGCCGGGGAGCTGATGGAAACCCGCACCACCCGACACCGCTTCGCCCGTGGTTCCGGGCGCGGGGGTTATGGCCAGCGTGAGGGTCCGGTAGCCCCGTTTGGTCGTAAGGGAGAAATTGGCCGTGCCACTCGCGCCGGCAATGGCCTGCTGCTTGTAGGCCGCGCCGCCGGAACTGCGCTTCGAGGCGGTGCCGCTCTTGTCCATCGTAATGGTCGTGTGGCCCGTGAGTCCCGGATTGTCCACGCGAACGTCGTCGTCTTCAAAGCCGCCAATGCGCAGTATCAGGGTATCCGGCACGGTCGTGGTGACGGAAGGCGTCGTGGGTGTGGAGCTATCCAATCCGCCCCCGGTGGCAAAGGCGTCGATGGGATTGGTCGGGTTGTGTCCCGTGAAGCGCGAGATCCAGCCATAGGCTTTCGAGGCGCCGCTCCAGGTGAAGCCGTGCGTGGCGCTTTCCGAGGCGCCGGCGATCTTCCACCAAACACCGAGGGTCACATCGCCCTGCTGGGACCGATCGAGCAGGGTCCAGCCGCCACCCATGGGCGCACTGAGCGATGCCACCACCGGATTGCCCACGGCAACGGCGGCGATGAGCAGATCGTTCTCCGCGGTGCTTGCGGGCAGGCCAATGTCGAGTACGGTTCCGCCGGCATTGAGCTTGGCCTCCTGAAATCCCAGGTGGCTCACACCCGCCACGGAGGAGCTGCGCCCCATGTTGATGGCCTGGTGGCCCGACAGGCCGGGGTTTCCCTCGACGATGTCGCCCTGATCGAATGCGCCGATTCGCACGATCATGGTGTAGTCCAGGCTCGTATCGATTTCGGGGCCCGACGGTGTCGCGTCGGTTGCGCCCGCCGCGGCAACCGCGTGAATCGGCGTGGCGGAATCGTGGCCGGTGAATCGCATTATCCAGCCGTAGGCCTGCTCCGGTGTCTTCCAGACGAATTCATGGGTCGCGGGTTCCTTCGCAGCAACCAGTTTCCACCAAACGCCCAGGGTCACTTTGCCGTCGTAACTCGAAGTGGATGCGGCGGTCCAGCCCGACGGCGGCGTCAGCGAACTGGCCGTATTGCCGTCGGTCGCCACGGCGGCGACGAGGAGATCGCCCGCGGTCGCAAGGTCCGGCGTCGCGATAGTGAGGCCGGTCTGATCGACGCCCGCCCGGGCTTCTCTGTAACCACGGTACACGACCTTGGTCCCCATTTGTGAAACGATATCGTCCCGGCTCAGCAGGCGATTGTAGATCCGCAGATCGTCGATCTTGCCCTTGAAGCTGCGCGTGTTGCCGCTGTTGCGCGAGCGGCCGATGTAGAAGCGGCCCGCGCCCGATGCCGGTGGTGTCTTGAAGCTGAGATTCTGGCTGCGCAGGGCGCCGTCCAGGTAGAGCTGGGCCGTTGAGGTCGACGGCTCATAGGTCACGGCCAGGTGGTGCCAGTCGCCGGCAAACTCGTCCAGGGTGCAATCGGTCTGCCATACGGTGGCGCTCGTGCCGTGAACCACTTTGAGGTGCCGTTCCGCGTCGGTCGCAAATTCCAGGGCGAAATGGTTGAGTTTCGCCGTGCTGTCCCGGCGATTGAAGATACCCGCGCCGGCGGTCTGGACCGGATCGGCATAGAGCCACACCGTGGCCGTGTAGTCCGCGGCTATGGCCAGGGCGGACTCGCTGACCGGCCCCTGGGCCACGTCATTGACCCCGTCGAAGGTCAATGCGCCGTTCACCATGCCGGGGGTCCATTCCAGCCCCGTCATGTTCGCGAGCTTTGCGTCGTAGCGGTGGCCGCTCGAATCGTAGGCGGTCTTTCCCAGCAGTTCGTCGAACCGCCAGTGACCGAGGAGCCCAATATCCTGATTGCTCGCCCCCATGACGATATCGGCGTGGCCGGCCAGCCCGGTCAGTCCGGGGGTGATCTGGTTTCCATCGAACGCGCCCAGGCGGAGCACCATCGTGTTGTCGTAACGGGGGATCACGATGGAGCCGATGGGCAGCGCGCTGATCAGGCCCGTGACGGCGGAGGTGTCAATGGGCATGGCGTGGTCGTGGCCCGTGAAGCGCATCATCCAGCCATAGGCGGCCTGGCTGGTTTCCCAGGTAAAGTCATGGCTGAGCGGCTCGTCGGCCGCCGCAAGTTTCCACCAGGCGCCAAAGGTGACCTGGCCGCCCTGATGCCCCAGATCGAGCGCCTTCCAGGACTCCCCGGCGGGCGGGGAAAGTGTACCGGTCGTATCTCCGTCGGTGGCCACGGCGGCGATGAGCAGGTCGCCCTCGTAGACGTCGTCCGGAGTTTCGATCGACAAGGTGCTCAGGGCTTTCGCATCGCGTTGCCGCGCCTCGGTAAAGCTCTGAAAGTGGACCCCGGCCTCAATCGTGCCCAGGCGCATGTAACGCAGATCGGCGATCCCCGCAACAAGGTCCGTGAGCGCCGACCCATCCAGGGCCGCCCGCCGAATAGCCTTGGCACCGGAATCGGCCCAGAATATACGCCGTTCCGTGGCGTCGATCACCATTGCCGGAATGGCGCCCTGGCCGGTCACAATATCGGTGGCGCCCGTGCCGTCCAGATTCGCGCGGCGGATCACGCCGGTACTGGAGTCGCTCCAATACAACTGGCCGCCCGCGCCATTCACCGCGAGGGCGGTGGGCTCTTTCACGCCGGTCGCCAGCGTCTGTCGGCTCGTACCGTCCAGGTTTGCCCGCATGACCTTGTCGTTGTCGCGGTCGGCCCAGTAAATCTTTGCGGACACGGCGTCCACCAGCATGGCGGAGACATTCTTCGCATCCGCGCTGGAGAGCACGGCGATGCTCGCGCCGTCCAGGGTGGAGCGCCGGATCCGGGTTGTCGTGATGTCCGCCCAGTACAGGCGCCCCCCAACGAGGTCGAGCGCCAAGGCGGCCACGTTGGCCGCGTTGGCGACAATGATATCTTGAATGTTCGCGCCATTCAGGCTGGCGCGCTGGATCTTCTTCGTGGCGCGGTCGGCCCAGTACAACTTGCCACCCGCCGAGTCAATGGTGATGGCGGTCACGTCGGCCAGTCCGGACACGCAGTCTTCCGGATCGGATCCGTCCACGTTGGCGCGCCGGATAGCTTTGGCATTCTTGTCAACCCAGTACACCTTCGCGCCGCGCTCGTCGAAGGCGAGTCCCCCCACGTTGGATTGACCCGTCGCCAGATCCTCCACCTCCGTGCCGTCCAGCGCCGCGCGCTGGACCTTGGCGGAACTCTGATCGGTCCAGTAAAGCCGGCTGCGGTAGCTCTGGGTGGCGGGGACCAGATTGAGCACGTAACTCTGCCGCACCACGCTTTCCCCGACAACGCCCACCGTCGCCACGGTGACCGGCTCCGCGTCCGTCTGGGGCCGAACCTTGTAACCATAGCGTCCGTTCGCCGTGTCGTGCATGTAGTAGGTGCTCGCGTCGGGCGCCCAGCCCTCCTCGTTCTTCAGCCGCCACAGCGCGTGATTCACGGCCGATTCCGCCAGATACTGGGCCTGCATCTGCTCCGTGCGGCCCATCGTGGAGGCCGTCTGGCTGCTGGTGGAATAGATGAAGGAAAGCCCGAGGGTCAGCAGGATCACCAGCAGGAAGAGCAGCGCGACATACGCCATGCCTTCGTCGCCGGAAAAGTGGGGTGGGTGGCCGCTCATAACACGCGCCGCCCCCACTTCGAAACCAGGTTTCTGGGATAAACCCTCTCTCGAAAGGTTACGGTCTCCCCGTCCGGCCCGGTGAGGCTCAGCGTGAGGGTCAGCCGCGCGTCGCGCGTCGTATCGACGGGCTCGTAGTTCACTTCAAACGCGGTTACCTGCGCCGAAAGCACGGTGCTCTGTCCGGCCGCGGCCGAATACTCCGTTAGCGTCTTCGCCTTGGCGTCAAAGGCGTATACCAGAAACTCCGGCGGATCTTCGCCGGAGACACCATCCTCGTCGTCGTCCTCGGCGTCGCCTTCATCGATTTCACCATCCCCGTCGTCGTCCGCGCCGGCCAGGCCCGAGGCACCGTCGGCGTTGGCGTCTCCGGGGGTATCTTCATCCACCATGCCGTCGCCATCGTCGTCCAGCCCGTCCGCCTTGTCCTCGCCGGACGTGCCGTCCTCGTCGTTGTCCTCCGCGGCGTCTTCGTCGATGACCCCATCCCCGTCGTCGTCATAGCCCTTGATTCCCGAGGCGCCGTCACCGTTGTTGTCGTCGTCCCCGTCCTCATCGATGCGCGGAAAAAGGGGATCGTCAAAATAGAAGTCGCCGTCGTTGTTCAGCCCCTCGGCCAGGGCGAGCTGGTCGCGCAGCGGCTGCTGGCCATTCGGAATCGCGATGCGGGACGTCTTCCGGATCTGGCTCACCATGCGCTCCATGGCCAGGGCGCCCTCCCGCTGGAGACTGGACCGGGCCATGCCGTGGGCCTGGGCTTGAAGGCAAACGGACAACAGCGCCGCCGCCGCCGCCGCAATCAGCGAAAGAACGGCGATGGAGATGGTGAGTTCTATCAGGGTCAGGCCCTGTCGACGCGATCGCTTCATAGCTGTGCCAGTGTGCCTTCGTGATCGACGAAGACGGTGCTGATACTGGTGTTTCCCACGGTAACGGTAATCTGTTTTGCATCGACCTCGGGCGAATCGTCGCCGTCCAGATCAAGATTCTCTACGGTCCACACGATTTCCCGGCTCGCGCCGTTCACGGTGATCGTTTCGCTGCCCGACGCGATCTCGGTGAAAGCGCCCGACAACAGCTCTTCCATGCGACTGCGCAGCGCGCTGTCCAGGGCCATGCGATCATCGCGGGCGTCAAGATTCTGGAGTCCCGCCAGATACAGGCCGGAGAGCACGCTGGCCATCAAGGCAAGCACCACCACCGCGAGGAGCGCCTCTACGAGGGTGAAACCGGCTTTGTCCTTTGGCGTACTGGGCATGCTTGCTCCGGACCGATTACTCGCTGTATGTGACGGCGCCCGACAGGCCGTCCACGTCAATGCGCCGCTCCCTGCCCGCGCAGGTGAGTATCACCTCGGCGGCCGAAGAGGGCTTTCCAACTTCGCTGAACAGCAGGGGCTGCGCCGGGCCCATGCCCGACTTCGCGACCTCCACCCCTGTCGCGCGAAGGTCCACCGTATAGGCACTCCCGGGGTGGTTGGGGTTTTCCATCTCCAAGTAGGACTCCTCCAGCTCCACCACGCCCGCGTCAATTTCCGTCTCGGCGGGATCCAGGAGCAGGGCCGCCTCGGCGTCCACCCGCTGTTCGACCCGCAGGGTCTCCGTGTCGGCGTCCACGGAGACCCTGCAGGGGCGTCCCGTATTCATGGCCGCCATCTGGGCAAATTCGATGGCCGCGGAAATATCGGCCGTCGCCGACCCGAGCCGCGCGTCCACCAGTGCCGAATTCAGCAGTGGCGCGGCCAGGGCGGCGAGCGTGCCGAGCACCATGACTACGATGACCACTTCAATCGCGGTAAACCCGGTAGAGTAGCTGCGGCTATAGATCGGAATAGCTGTCATTGTTGGCGATGATTTTTCCCGTCTTGGAGCTGGCCAGCCAGCCGGTCTTGCCGTCCGCCTTCAGGTCGCCTTCATCCAGGGTCACAGTGACCGTGGCTTCGCCGCCCGCCGTCACCACGTCCGTCGTGGAAAGGGGATTGGTCGGCATGGAGACGAGATAGGGGCCGTAGGGAAAATCGGCGTCCTGCTTGTCGCTGGTCTTGCCGGCCGCGTTGGTGTACTTCGTAAGCTGGGCGATCAGGGCGTCGGCGGCATCCGTGCCCTTCACGGCGGTGGTGCCGTCGGCCTCGTCCACCGCGCCCGGATAGACGCTGTTGTGCTGGTGGTAATACAGGCTGATGGCGTTGCGCAACACCGCCAGGTTCCCCTGCAAGGTGGCCTTTTTCGCGTCATCCGTCGAGGCGCTGAACTGGGGGATGGCCAGCGCCGCGAGAATCCCGAGTATGATGATGACGATGATGAGTTCGACCAGTGTAAAACCTTGATTGGACTTGCGTTTCTTGATCTGCATGCTTTGAGCTCCTTGATGTGTTGGGTGCGGAATCACGCGCCTCCGCGGGCGGCTGTAGACAGTCGGAACAACGGCAGGAGCACGGAGATGGCGATAAAGCCGATCACCACGCCCATGACGATAATGATGAGGGGTTCGAAAATGGCGCTGAGGCGCTTCACCCGTTTGTCGGTCAGCGCGTCCAGATGGTCGGACACGGAATTCAGCACCAGGGGCAGCGCGCCCGAGCGTTCGCCCGTGCTCACCATCTGCTTGATACTCGGCGAAATGAGCGTGCTGGCGAGAAAGCCGTTCGCGAGGGGTTCGCCCCGAATGACACGCGCGGCGAGGTCGGAAACGAAAGCCTTGTACATGTAGTTCTTGCAGGCGCTCGAGGCGATGCCCAGGCTTTCCACCAGCGGAACCCCGGCCGCCATGAGCGCTCCCAAGGTTCGCAGCAGCACGGACGAATACACGAGATGGGCAATCGGTCCCGCGATCGGCACGCGGAGAATGGTCCGATCCAGAAGCTGGGCTCCCGCGCTGGTCCGGAAGAAAAGGTAGAGGCCCAGGGGCACGCCCACCACCACAAAGGGAACCAGATACCAGTACGTGGTAAGCGTTTCCGCCATGTACATCAGCATTCGGGTCGGCAGGGGAAGGGGAACGCGGCCGCGCTCAAATATGACGATGAACTTGGGCAATACGTAGGTCACCACGAAGATCACGGCGGACAGGGCCAGCAGCGACACGATAACGGGGTAGATCAGCGCGGCGGCGATGCTGGACCGGAGCTCCATGCGTTTCACAAGCTGGATCTCGACGCGCTTGAATACTTCCGCAAGATCGCCGCTCGCCTCGCCGGCGCGCGCGCTGCTCACATAGAATTCGTCGAAGGCGTGGGGATGGGCGCTCAGGGCCTCGGTCAGCGTGCTGCCGCCGCGGATACTCGCCGCCACGGCCTCCAGAACCTCGCGCATCCGCTCGTCCACGGTCTGCTCCGCCAGCGCGTTCATGCTCTCCACCAGCGGCGTGCCTGTCCGGAGCATCAGCGCCAACTGGCCCGTGTTTTCCGCCAGAACGCGCGTGCCGATGCGTCGCCGGGGCAGGAAACGCTGGAAATCCAGGGAGCGCCTGGACGCGCTCACGACGGGCTCGACGCGCAACACTTCAAGGCCGCGCATGCTGAGCCGGTTCCTCAGCTCCAGTTCGTTTTCGGCATCCAGGGTGCCTTCCACCGCCTCGCCGTGGAGCGTGCGCGCTTCGTATCGCAGGGTAGCCATGGTGCTAGCGCGCCTCCGCCAGCGCGGGCGCCGGCGCTTCGTCGTCGAGGAATACCACCCCCATGATCTCCTCCAGCGTCGTCATTCCGCGCGCCACCAGATCGAAGGCCTCGTCCTTCATGGTGCGCATGCCCCCCTCCTGCGCCGCCCGGCGGATCGCGTGGGTCGAGGCGTCGCGAACGACCACCTGGCGCACCGCGTCGTTCATCAGCAGGCACTCGAAAACACCCGTCCGGCCCCGCAGTCCGGAATTGAAGCAGTGACGGCAGCCCCGGCCGTGATAGAACACGGTCTCCGGTTCCGGCCAGTGAATGCGCTTCAGGAAGGACGGATCGGGGCGGTATTTGCTGCGGCAATGGGTGCAGATCGTCCGCACCAGGCGCAGGGCGATGACCCCGTTGATGGAGGAGGTGAGAAGGAAGGGGTCTATCCCCATGTCCACCAAGCGGGCAACGGTGCCGGCGCTGTCGTTGGTATGGAGCGTCGACAGCACCAGGTGTCCCGTGAGCGCGGTCTGAATCGCCACTTCGGCGGTCTCGCGATCCCGGATCTCCCCCACCATCACCACATCGGGATCCTGGCGCAGCACCGAGCGCAGCGTGTGGGCGAAAGTGAGGCCCTGCTTCTCGTTGATCTGCACCTGATTGATCATGGGCAACTGGTACTCGACCGGGTCCTCGATCGTCACGATGTTTCGTTCCACCGTACTGATGTAGGAAAGTCCGCAGTAGAGCGTGGTCGTCTTGCCGCTGCCCGTGGGACCCGTCACGAGGACTATCCCGTGAGGCCGGTGCAGGAGGCCCTTGTAAATCGCCAGATTCGTTTCGGAAAGGCCGATAAGATTGATATCGAGCTTCATCCGGCTCTTGTCCAGCAATCGCATCACCACTTTCTCGCCGAGAACGGTGGGCAAGGTTGAAACACGGATGTCGATTTCTTTCCCTTCCACCTTGATCAGGATACGGCCGTCCTGCGGCAGGCGCCGCTCGGCGATGTCCATGCGGGACATCACCTTGACGCGAGACACAATGGCCGGATGGCCCGACGGGTTCGCCGTGAGCACTTCCTGAAGAATACCGTCGATTCGAAAGCGCACGCGCGAAACGAGGGAGTCGAGCTCAATGTGGATATCGCTCGCCCCTTCCTTCACGGCGTCAAGCAGCACACGATTCACCAGGTTGATGACGTGGGCCCCCTCCGTACCTTCCGGCAGCATGCGCAATTCTTCCCGGTGGCCGTGGCCGCTCGCCGACTCGGTGGACTCCTCCTGGATCGCGAGCTCTTGTTCCGACTTCCCGTAATAATCCTCGATGGCCGCTTCGATATCTTCCCGGCGGCACTGAACAGGCTGGACGTTGAACCCCGTAAGCTTTTCGATGCGGTCGATCGTGTCCACGTCGGACGAGTCCGCCATGCCGAGGGTGAGCACCCCATAGACCTTGAACATGGGGATGATCCCGTGAATAGCGGCCATTTCCGGCTCTATCAGGTCGATGACGCGCGCATCCACGAGCCCCCGGCGCAGCCACACGTGGGGCACGCCCGATTGCTCGGAGAAGGCCATGATGATGTCGCCCGCCGACGCGTAGGACATGTCCACCAGCACCTGGCCGATGCGCTTCCCGGATTCCTTCTGGCGCGACAAGGCGATATCGAGCTGCTCGGGAAGGAGCAGGTGCTTGTCGATGAGGATCTGGCCGAGGCGTTTGCGGGGCGCGGCGCTCACGTGAAGCTCCTCACGGCGCTGGAGACGTCGTCATAGACGCGGACAAGACTCTCCATACGGGTCGCGGTGAAGATGTCCTGGCAGACTTTGTTCACACCCGCGAGGCACAGGTCGCCACCGCGACGCCCGAGATCGATGACCAGCGTCTGAATCGCTTCAAGACCCGCACTGTCGATCACCGGCACATCCCGAATTTCCAGCACGATGCGGAACAAGCCCGAGGCCTTGCACGAGGCAATCTCGGCCATCAGGGTTTCCACAGAGTCGCAGTTGAGCCCGCCCCGCAGGCCCAGAACCGTTACCATGCCATGTTGCTCTCGGGATACGTCCATCGCGCGTCAGGCCCCGATCTCGTTGAGGTGCTCAATCATTGGCGGGACCCTGCAATACGGTCCGGGGCAGGCGCAGCGTGCAGGTATTGCCCGCCTCCGCCGGCCCGCCGGGCTCCAGCGTGCCGTGGTGAAGCCGCGCTATCTCGCACGCCACCGCAAGGCCGAGTTCGCCCGGTTCCAGTTGCTCCAGGGCAAAGGCGCGATCATGGCGCGCCGCGCCGAGTTGCTCGCGAAGCCGCGCCGTCACGTTGGGACCGTTGTCATGCACTTCGATGTGAAAGGCATCCTCGTGGGCACTGGTCTGTAGCCGGATGCGCGCGCCGGAATGGCTGCGCTGCAGCACCGCATAGATGAGATTGCTCAGGAGCGTGGCAAGGAGCCGGGCATCGCCCTCCAGCGCGAGGGCCCGTGCGGGCTGGACCACTTCGAATTCAATGTTCTGCACGGCGCAGCTCCGGCCGCAGGTCGATTCCACATCCGCGAAAAGACGCTCCACGGAAACCCCCGTCCGATCAACATGCAGGGAGCCCTGCTGCAACGAGGGCAGCAGTTCGAGATTCCGCATCAGATGGCGCACGGCCTCAATCTCAAGATGAATGGCCGTTCCGGAGGACGCGAGCGCCGAACCGTCCCCCCCGGGCTGGGTCGCCGGATAGAGGGCCGTTTCCACGCGTTGCAGCGGGCCTTCCACAAGCCGGGCCACCGTGCGGACGACGCTGACCTCGTGTTGCTCCTGAAGGCGCTGCTGCGTCACGTCGCTGAACACCAGCAGCAGGCGCCCATGGCGCTGTTCGGAGGGTGCGTGGATGCGGATCGCATAGTCCCGGGGCTCGTTGTTCACCAGGACCTGGCACGAAATCACCGCTTCGGCCGCCGGGTCGCCCCCGGCGGGGAAAACACGCTCCAGAATCGACGCCGACAGCACCTCGCCCAGGGGCTGGTGGAGCGCCTCGTGGGGCGGCACATTCAGGAAGGGCGCAATCGCCTCCGTCACCAGGAGTATCTCCTGATTCCGGTCCAGCAGCAGAATTCCCACGGGCAAACGATCCAGCAGGGCGCCCAGTTCGTTCAACTCCCGCGCCAGCGCGCGATTCGTCAACAGGGCCGAGTCGATCATGGCCGTTTCGCGCTGGATATGCTCAAGACAGCGAATCAGGCTCTCCGCCAGTTTCGGATGGGATGTTTGAATGCGCGCGGCCTGGGGGCCGACGTCTTCGCCACTGGCGACCGAATCCAGGACCGCCGCCAGACGATCGGCGCGGCGGGAAAGGCCCACCAGCGTGGATGACGCCGCCGCCGCCGCAAGCAGCAACGCGCCCGTCGCACAGAGCAGGAGGCTGCCGTTGTCGGCCAACAGATGAGCAATACGCGGATTTATAAATGCCGCAAGCCCCGTCGCAATGCCTGCGGCTCCGAGAATGGAGGGCAGCACTACGGCGACGTGCCGGGACCTTGACTCCCAGTTGGCTGGGGTACTCATAGGCGTATGCTCCAAATTTGGGTGTACAACTCTGCCCGAGCTGACACAGTTCCCCCTCCCCGTTCCAAACGCTCTTGATACACAACGGCGCCGACCGCCCGGTAGCGCATTCCCCGAAAGCATGTCCCCCATGCATATAGTGGTCGCTGCGAATCGCAGCCACACTATGTAGTTGCGATTCTATCACAGATACCAGACATGTTGCAAGTGAAATTTTCAGATTTAGCGAATTTTGAAACGTGGCCACGAAATAATCCCCGGGGGAAAGCTGAGAAATTTCCGTGTTTCGCGTATAATTCTCGCTAGAATTGAAGCCCTAAATGCTATAAACAATTAAAGCGGGATTTTGCTGCGTCGGGTACGGATGCGCGCAAAGGAATTGATACGGCCCAGGAGGGGTACAAAGGAAAAACCGCATCGCGATCACAGGGGCACGGATTACCCGCCCCGAATCCCCCTGACTACTGAAATTTCCCCCGATTCCGTAACCACCGGTAGAACCGCTGGTATAAGGACGGCCCCTGAAAGGAGCCGCAGTGGATTAAAGTGGAGTCACGCTGGGTTTGGTCCCACAGGGACGGCGGATCCTGTTGAATTCTTACCGGCGGATCCGGTGGATTCGATTGGATTTAGAGTGCCTCTTCGACAGCCAACTCGATGGAAAGCACCTGCCATCCGGCCTGCCGGGAACCGCTGAGGCGGGCGGTATAGTCGTGCCGCTCCATACCTCCCTCCTCCATCTGGAAGTCCACCTGTCCCCGAAATTCGATCTCCCCGCCAATCCAGCGATGGGAACTGTCGCGGCAAAACACCGCCGCGATACCCTGTTCCTCTTTCATCTGGTCCAATTGATCCCGCACGACGGCATAGGCGCTGGCCCGCTCCTCTTCCGCCAGGTACCGGTCGAGACGCGATGCGGGGGGACCCTCTTCGGAGGGCGGCCCTCCCGCGGTTCGTCCGACGACCACCACGAGGGTGGCCACAAACATGGCGACGAGAATAATTGTGCCGACGACAAGCGCCACGCGCTGGTCCTGCCGATCAAGACTGGGGGGAATACCGGGGCTCATGGGCTCTCCTCGCGTGCGCTCAGCGCCACGCCAAGATACCAGAACAGGGGCCCGGCCGTCATGGTGACGATAAAGGTGGCTGTGGCCAGGCCGTGAACCATGAGCGCTGCAAGCCCCGCCAGGGCGCCGACCGCACACCATTCCGGGCGGGACCCCGATCGTTGGCCCAGGGCGCGCGCCAGGCCGAAGAGCAGCATCAGCAACAGCATCATCCCCACAAGGCCCGATTCCGCGAGGGTCATGATGTACTGATTGTCGTAGTAAGAGCGGTGACGGGCGCCCGCGCCGAGGCCCAGGAATGGGTACACGTCCACGGTGCTCAAGGCGCTCTTCCAAGCCACGAGACGATCATGCATGGAGCTGCCGGGCAAACTGTGGGCGGCCCAGAAGCTGCCCGGCGCCGCCGCCAACCCCGGCACGACCAGGGGCGCGGCCCACCAGCGAAGGGCGGGCACGCGGACCACGAGGAAAGCCCCAATACCGGCGGCCCACGCGAGTGCGCCCGATCGCGAGCCCGTGGGCCAGATGGCCAGGGTGGAAAGGATCGCCAGGGCAAGGCCCAGGACGCGGTAGCGAGGCTTCAGGGTCATGCCCAGTCCCGTGGCGGTGGCCAGCGCGAAAAGCCCGGCGGCATGGTTGGCCTGCCCGGGAAAAAGCGCGCGCTCAAAGGTGCGGTAGCGCACCTCGGGATCTTCGTGCAATGGCCAGGCGCTCTCCGCCAGGCCATAGGCCGCGAGGGCAACCAGAGGCAAGGTCCAGGCATAGGGAAGGAGGCGCCGAGTGCGGGGCGCGTAGTTCCAGGCGACCACGTAAAGCGCGTAGAACTCCAGCCATTGGGCCAGATAAAGCAGGGCCGACACGGGAGCCGCCAGGGTCCCTCGAATCAGGCCGAGGACCACGCTGAGACAGAGGGCCGCCAGAAACAGGAGGAAGCCCGTGTGGGCCGGCGGACTCGCCAGTCGCTCGCCTGGGTGGATCAGTCCGCGAAGCACCAGGCCGGCCACGACAAACTGATCGAGGCGCAGGAAGATGGCTTCACCACCACCTTCCCCCAGCGTCAGGCGCGGCGCCCAGATAAACAGGGCGGGCAGGGCCGCAAGCGCGGGCCCGGGTGCCCGCAGGGCCAGGGCAAGTGGGAGAAGCGCGAGCGCGAGTGCCGCCTGCCCGGAAAACAGCGCCAACCCGGCGGCGAGAAGCGCCGCGGCAAAGGCCCCATGAAAGATTCCGGATCGACGGGGAATCCACCCCAATCCTCGGGCCTCTTCCAGCAGGGGCAGGACCGTGGATTTCCGCTGGCCCCATCGATAGAGGAGCGAGGCCCTCACCAGGCGGCCCGTGCGGCTTGCGCGCCAGGCGGCCCCCGAAATCACGGCGCCTCGGTGGAGACGGCGCGCACAACGCCGGAAAGGATCGCCGTGTCGGTGTTTATCTCCAGGGAACGTCCCGGCGCCAGCGGTTGGCCTTCGAAGAGGATGCGACCTTCGCTGTCGCGCACGGCGTGGATTCGCAAATCAACCGTCGGAAAGCCGTCGCGGATGCTACAGCCCAGGATTTCCGCGATCACTTCACCCGTGCGCGGATCGCGCTCGGCCAGACCCGGCTTCGCATAGTCGCACATCCAGGGCTGGTCGGCGGGAAGCTGAAGCGCAACCCCCACCGGGGCGCGGTTTTCCTCCAGGGCAAAGGGCGGCGCCACGCGCTGGGGCGCGCTGAACTTCACGTAGGCGATGGCGGCCAGCGCGGCCACGACGCTCACCACAAAGAGATCGAAGATGTTGAAGCGCCCGAGCAGGCGGCCTTTCTTGTCGAGCAGGGGCATGGTGGATCGGGGCCTTTCTTCAAACACCGGCCGGGCCGGCGGTGCGGGCGAATATCAGTCCGTACTATCCCACTACACCATGCGGGGCAGCAGCGACGCAACAATCAGCAGGAGCAGGGTGCCCAGCACGATCCGGCGCCCGCGCAGGGAGAGGTGGTGATCGAAGCGGCGGCCGAGGGCGGATCCCACTTGCGCGCCGATGAACACCGCCGGCACGACCTGGAAATTGATGTGGCCCACGGTCCACGCCACCGACAGGGTGGGCACGGCCCGCAGGTGGGCAACGGTGCCCATGGTGGCCACGAGAACCATGACCATGTTGGATATGGCCGTGGCGTTCTTGTTTGTCGCCAGACCGGTCTGCAGCGCCAGCGGAACAAGAATGAGTCCGCCCCCCGTCCCCGTTGCGCCGCCCGCCGCGCCGCTGAAAGCCCCGAGCAAGGGCGGGAACCACCATCGGGGCGCCGCGCTCCGCTGAACTTCCGCGACATTGGCGGTGTGGAACAAGCGCCAGGCGATGGTGCAGACGAGAGCGAGATAAAGCCCCAGAATAACGCGTTCCGACGCGAAGGTGGTTATCCAGGCGCCCAGATAGCCGCCCACGATGGAGCCCGTCGCCAGTTTGCCCACGAGGCCCCAGGGCACCACCTCCAGGCGCTTGCCCAGCCGCCAGGCGTTGGTCGCCGAAACAAAGACGATGATAAAAAGACTGGTCCCTTTGGCGGTATGGACGTCCATCCAGGAAACAAACGCAAGAAAGGCGGGCACCATCACGACGCCACCACCCAGGCCAAGGGCGCCGCTGATAAGTCCCGCGGCAATACCGAGGATGAGCATTTCGAAAATAAAGAGCATGGAAGAGGCTTCAGGTTGGAGGCTTCAGACTTCAGGCGACGATTGTACTATGCGGGCGGGCGCCAGACCTATCGCCTTCCTGGTCGAGGGTCTTATGGGTCGTATGGGTCGTATGGGTCTTATGGGTCTTATGGGTCTTATGGGTCTTATGGGTCTTATGGGTCTTATGGGTCTTATGGGTCTTATGGGTCCCTTGGGTCCCTTGGGTCCCTTGGGTCCCTTGGGTCCCTTGGGTCCCTTGGGTCCCTTGGGTCCTTTGGGACCCGGGCTGGCGCGGTATCTCCGAGCCTGAAGCCTTCAACCTTCACCCTTCAACCTTCATCCTTCAACTTCCCCCCAACTGGCACTTCACGCCGACAGCCCTCTACAATACCCGGATGATGTATCCACTTAAAGGCACCGTCCGCTATGTTGGCACCCACTTCGCCGGCTGGCAATCCCAACATGATCAACGTACCGTTCAAGGCGAGATCGAGGCGGCGATGAGCAAGATCGCCTCGCAGCCCATTCGCATTCAGGGGGCGGGCCGCACCGACGCGGGGGTTCATGCCCTGGGGCAAGTATTCTCCTGCGAATGGCCCCGGCCCCTGAATCCCACGCTTCGCCACGCGCTCTGCATGATGCTGGAGCCGGAGATCCAGATCACGGCCCTGGAGCCAACCACATCGGACTTCAACGCGCGCTTTTCGGCGAAGTCCAAGCGCTATTGCTACACCTTCAATTTCAGCCGGGAAACCGATCCCTTCAGCGCGCCCTACAGTTGGCGGGTGCCCTACAAGATGGATCTGGACTTGGTGACGTCGCTGCTGCCGAAGCTGGTGGGCACCCACGATTTCGCCGGCTTCCAAAGCACGGGCAGCCAGATGAAGACCACCGTTCGCACCCTCTTCGATGTGCAGTTGAAGAAAGGCGGCGTCATTGGCCCCATCGACGCCAAGAACCTTTGGCACATTGAATTCTATGGCGACGGTTTTCTCTACAAGATGGTGCGCAATCTTGCAGGCACCCTGGTGGAAATTGGGCGTGGACGATTCGACCCGTCGTTTATCGACGAGTCCCTGCAGTCGGGCGGGCCCTTCCTGGGCCACTGCGCGCCGCCCCAGGGACTGGTGATGAAGGAAGTGAACTATGAATGAAGGGCGGCCACGACGCGTCCCCATTCGATGGGGCGCACAAAAAAAAAGACGGCGTCATGGACGAAGCCATGCCGCCACCCAGGAGGCAAGTACCTGAGATTGACTGCCGGATACGCCGTGGGATGTTCGGCCCGGCGATTCTTTAGGAATCTGCAAGCTCAGTGACCGCTTGGTTTCTTATCGGCAGGCCTGCGGGGAACTTTAGCGGGCGGGCACGAAAAAGATCGCGCTCCAAATACCTGAAACGCGCTGCAGGAGGCCTGCAACGCGTTTCCGAGGTAAGACCCTGGGGGCGACTCTTAAAGCGGGCGGCGGGATTTTCCGCCCTGGGAGTACATTTCCAGGTATTAAGCAATTGACATCCGTGTCGCGCTGGCCTCGACCTCCTTGTCTCGGCCTTGTACTTAAACTATCGGCACCGTTCCAGAATACTTTAGACGGGCAAAATGGATGGATGGGTATGTCATTCCGATGGTGAAATCCGTACTTCACCACCGCAGGCACAACAGAGATGGCCGACGGAATCTTCCACCTGCGGTATTTGTTGTCCCCGCTCAAAAAAAGAAAAACGCCACAACAAGGTTGTAGTGGCGCCTCTCATGGATGGAAAGACTATGGGACAAATCGCCGATCGCGTTGGTGTTGGGAATGACACCCGGCGTTTCATCTAGCCTTACCCGTCGTCTCCGCCGACCTCCGTGTCGATTCGTCGCCTTGACCTCCGTGTCTCAGCCTCATGCGTCTTATATCGGCAGCGGGGGAAGGTACTTTAGCCCCGCGCGGGACCAATTTTACGCGTGAAACAGCGCGGCCATTTCGGCCAGGCGCGCGCCCAGGCGCTCCACATCCGCCCGAATCTTCTCATCGCCGATGCCTTCCTCGTTGAAGACCTCGGCCGCCTTTGGAATCGCCTTCTGCTCGGGAAGCACCACCACCTGCATCCCCATGAGCACGGTCTGGAGGTGGCGCAGGGCGCGCAGGCCCCCCAGGGCCCCCGGCGAAGTGGCCAGAAGCAGGGCGATCTTGTTTTTGAAGCACGCCAGGGGCGGCTCGCCCTCCTGGCGGCGGCTCACCCAGTCGATGGCGTTCTTGAGCACGGCGGGAAGGGAACCGTTGTACTCCGGGCACGCGATCAACAGTGCGTTGTGGCTTAGGAAAAGCTCGCGCAAGACCTTTGCATTCTCGGGCAGACCTTCGGCGGCTTCCAGATCCTGATCAAAGAGGGGCAGCGTATACTCCCGAAGATCAATCAGGGTGACCTGCGCCCCGGCGGCCTCCGCCCCTTTCGCCGCGGCGGCGACCAGTTTCTTGTTGAAGGAATGGACACGGGTGCTTCCCGCGAAAGCCAGAATTCGGGCGTTGCTGTTCGACATGGGGATACTCCTTTGAAGTAAACAGAGGCAGAATTGCCGGAGACCATTGTCGGGACTGAGTTCAAAGGAAATCAAACGAAGGGTGGGAATTGGGGGTCGTATGGGTCCTTTGGGTCCTTTGGGTCCTTTGGGTCCTTTGGGTCCTTTGGGTCCTTTGGGTCCTTTAGGTCCCTTGGGTCCCTTGGGTCCCTTGGGTCCTTTGGGTCCCTTGGGTCCCTTGGGTCCTTTGGGTCCTTTGGGTCCCTTGGGTCCCTTGGGTCCCTTGGGTCCTTTGGGTCCTTTGGGTCCCTTGGGTCCCTTGGGTCCCTTGGGTCCTTTAGGTCCTTTGGGTCCTTTGGGTCCTTTGGGTCCTTTGGGTCCTTTGGGTCCCTTGGGTCCTTCAAGTCGCGCATAACCTGTGGACTGCGTTCACGCCTGAAGCCTGAAGCCTACAACCCACAGCCTCCCATTTCAGACTTCGGCCCCTCCTCCGGTATACTTTCCGCTGATCCCCAAAAAACCGCCGCCGGGCACGACAGCACAGGTATTGCCATGACCACCACCTCTTTCCCCAAGAACAAGATCAAGGTCCTTCTGCTGGAAGGCGTCCACCCCGAAAGCGTGCGCCGATTCCAGGACGAAGGCTTCAGCGTGGAAGCCCACAAGGGCGCGATGGACGAGGCCGAACTGCGCAAGGCCATCAAGGGCGTTCATATCCTGGGCATCCGTTCGAAGACCCAGATCTCCCGGACAGTCATCGACAAGGCGGACCGCCTGTTGGCCGTGGGCGCCTTCTGTATCGGCACCAACCAGATCGACATCAACGCGGCGATGCGCAACGGCATCCCCGTCTTCAATGCACCCTTTTCCAACACCCGCTCCGTGGCCGAACTGGTCATGACCTACATGGGCATGCTCTTCCGCGGACTCTACGGCAAGATCAAAGGCGCTCATGCGGGCGAATGGTCCAAGGAAACCGCAGGCAGCGTGGAAATGCGCGGCAAGACCATCGGCATCGTGGGCTATGGCCACATCGGCCAGCAGGTCTCCGTCCTGGCCGAGGCCTTCGGCATGCGCGTGCTCTACTACGACGTCATGGACAAGCTCAGCATGGGCAACGCCACCCGCACGGTGGACCTGCGCGATCTCATGGAGCGCTCCGACGTGGTCACACTGCATGTCCCCGGTACGCGCGACACCGAAGGCATGATCGGAAAGAAAGAGCTCGCGTGGATGCGCCCGGGCGCCTTCCTGCTCAACGCAAGCCGCGGCTCCGTGGTCGATATCGACGCCCTGACCACCGCGCTGGACAAGGGAAAAATCGCGGGCGCCGCCCTCGACGTCTTCCCCGTAGAGCCCAAATCCAAGGACGAGAAATTCCAGTCGCCCCTGCAGGGCCGGGACAACGTCATCCTCACGCCCCACATCGGCGGTGCCACCGAAGAGGCCCAGCGCAACATCGGCCTCGAAGTCTCCGGCAAGCTGATCCGCTTCACCAACAACGGCAGCACCGAAGGCGCGGTCAACTTCCCCAGCGAAGTCCTCCCCGAACTCCGCGATCACCACCGCATCCTCCACATCCACCAGAACGTCCCCGGCGTACTGCAAAAGGTCAATACCATGTTCGGCGAGGTCGGCATCAACGTCGCCGCCCAGTACCTCCGCACCCACGAGGACGTGGGCTACCTCATCATGGACACCGACAAGAGCGCGACCAAGGCCATGATCAAACAGCTCTCCGAAATGCCCGAGACCATCAAAGTCCGCGCGCTGTTTTAGCCGCGCACAGGCCGAGCTTTTGGGCGGGTAAATATCCTTGCGCAATTACGGTATCACGCTTATACTAAGCGGGTGAGGCGCTCAAGGCGGGTACCTCTCGTGCGGCGTAACGGCAGCAATAAGGAGCATCGGCATGGGGCGTTCGATTCTTTGGATTCTTGCGATACTGCTGGCCTGCGGCACCCCGGCCGATTCGATTACGGTCGGCACGCGGCTCTACAGCAACGTTTACATACGCAGCGACGGAAGCAACCACCACATCTACTTTCCCGATGAGGGCCGGGTTGAAAAAGTCAGCCGGAAACGCACCGATGTCGGCGAACCCCGGATCGACGAGGACCCGGCCGCGCGGGCGGCCCTGCTGGAGCGCTTCAACCTGAACAAAGCCCGGGCGGAGAAGAAGAGCCCTTCCGGCATAGCGGCGAAACGGCCCGCTGCCGGTTCCGCCGAACCTTCGGGCACCCTCGATTCCAAAGCGATTCACGCAAGGAATCTATTGAAGGAGCAGGCGCTGGAAGACGCCCAGGTGGAATTCTGGAGGAAGCTAAGTGCTGAAGAGCGGAGGCTTATCACTGAGAATCTTCTGCATGTCGGTCAGGAGAACCAGACCAACTTCGAGCGGGAGCGCACGCGGCTGGATAGCGAGATCGAGGCGCTGAATGCTCAGGCCACCCAGCATCAGGAGGAGATCGACCGATTGGCGGCCCTCCGGGATGAGGCACAGCAGGAGGTCATCCGCCGAGACAATTCGGACGCCATCGAGCGACAACTTGAAGAATCGGTGGCCACCTTCGGCCAGTCGAGAAACGGCAATCTTATCAAAGAGATCCTGGATGACGCCGCCACCGCGCAGGCGGGCCAGGCCACCGAAGACCGGGACGAGATCAATCGGCAGTACAGGCGAAGTGTCGCGCCCCATCAAGCGGCCCTCGACGCCATCGATCGCTCCCTGGGAATAATCGAGGACTACGGTATCGGCCTGTCAAGGTCTTCGACGCAAGTCGCCGAACGGGTTGCCTGGTTTCAATCGAGAATCGCTGCGATGAATGGCGGTCTGGACAAACCGTATACGCCGAATCTGCCCGGCTCCGTGGTGGCCGAGTGGCAGGGGGTGCGGAGCTTCAAGTCGGAGTCCTTTGAGATTTCGGAACCCTTCTGGCGGCTCGTTGTGTTGCGGAAGGATCTCGGCATACCGGGGAAGTTCGCCGTTACGGTGTATCTCGCGGAAACGGACCAGCCCTTTACCCGAATCACCAATGTGGACTATCTCCAGATGCGGGTTTGCGTACTGGATGGTCCGGGGCGATACTATCTGAAGATCGAGCAGGACGAATCGGGGATTCCCTATGAGATTCGCGCGGTAACCTTTGCCGAAGTAAACCTGCCGCCCCGGCTCAGACAAGAGTAGTTCTGTCTAAAATTTGTTGTATCTATATGTAGACAGCTCTGCTATAATTCCCCCATGACTTACGAAGAACCCCGACATCCGATCAACTTTGTGGCCCATCGCACGGGCCTGTCCACCCATGTCATCCGCGTGTGGGAACGGCGTTATTCCGCCATCCAGCCCCAGCGGACGGACACCAACCGTCGCCTGTACAGCGACGCGGATGTGGACCGGCTGAAACTCCTCAATCAGGTCAAGGCGCAGGGCCAGTCCATTCGGCTTATCGCCCAGCTCCCCAATCAGGAGCTGAAGAAAATGCTGACGCAGGTGGACGGCGACAAGCTCGCCGCCAGCCCGGCCCTGGACACGCGTCGGGCCGGCGATCAGGACCAGGTCGCCGCGCTGATGTCCACCTGCAAGGATGCTGTTCTGAATATGAACGAGGAGGTGCTCGCCCGGACGCTTCTGGACGCCAGCGTCCAGTTGCCCCTGCTGACCCTGCTGGATGATCTTGTGGGCCCCCTCATGAGCTGGGTGGGCGCGCGCTGGCATGACGGGTCAATACGCGTGGCCCATGAGCACATGGCCACCGCCGCCATACGCAGCTTCCTGGGCCGGATGAAGCAGATCCGCCGCGCGGGCGTGGGTGCGCCCTGCATCGTCATTTCCACCCCCGCCGGGCAGGACCACGAGATTGGCGCGCTGATGGCCGCCACCATCGCGGCCAATGAAGGCTGGCGCGACCTCTACCTGGGCCCCAATCTACCGGCCCAGGAGATCGCCCTGGCCGCCATGGAAGCCAATGCGGTCGCCGTCGCCGTCAGCATCGTGGCGCCGGGCAACAACCCTTCCGTAATCCACGAATTCCATACGCTGCGCCACGTGCTCCAGGAGCGCATACCCATGCTTGCGGGCGGCGGCGGCATCGTGCAGAACCGCCATCACTACGAGTTGGACGGCGTCTACTGCGTGGATAATCTGGCCCAGTTCCGCGACCGGCTGGTGGCGCTGAACCGCTAGCGACGCCGAACCCAAGCGCTATCCCACCGATGGACTCAGATGGACACAGCGTGGCGTAGCCACAACCAAAATTTTGAACCACACAAATTTTCACGAATAAGAACATCAAAATTGGGGTTTGATAGGAATATGGTATTCCGGCCCGAAGGGCCACCAACATATTAGCCTTGGGCGACGCCCAGGGTTAAACGCGTTCAAAAAATATATAAGCCTTGCAAGGGCGCGACATCAGGCAAGTATACAGCTATTACAGTCTTTCAATTCTACGAAAAAATGCACCAAGATAGCAGGTAGTAGTGCAGATGGAAGGCGGGATGGTCGCTTGGCTCTTCCTGGTGTTTTTCAATTCTCCGTGTTTTTACGTACTCAACTAAAGAGAGCGCACGAAGGCACGGGGAAAGAACCTGCGAGAAGGCAATGAAGCAGGTCTCATTGCAGGTGGGAGTACCGCGCCTCTGAACCAATACTTCTGGTACTCCTCTACTTCTCCGGGCCTCCGTGTCTACGTGGCCTAAAAATTTCTGTTAGGCACTTCACTCAACGAAGGTACCTCATACTTTCTTATCTGAGTCCATCTGTGGGAGAATCCTGTCTCAGAATGACTCGCGTCCCCAATCCTCCAGGATCACTCGACTCGCGTTTCGGCCCGCCGCGCCCATGATGCCGCCACCGGGATGGGTACTGGCGCCCGTGAGGTACAGCCCCGGAATGGGGCCTCTGTACTGGTGCGCCCCGAAGGCCGGACGCTGGAAGAACATCTGGTCCGCGGACATCTCCAGATGCATCACGTTTCCTCGCAGCAGGCCCAGTTCCCGCTCCAGATAGAGGGGCGATTCTACCAGCCGGTCAATCACCGCCCCCTTGACGTTCGGCGCGTAGGCCGCCAGAGTATCGAGCATGCGGTCCGCCTCGCGATTGCCAATGTCGTCCCAGCTTTCGCCACTGGCCAAGTCGTAGGGATAGTACTGGCCCCAGAGAAAGAGCGTGTGCTTTCCCGCCGGCGCCAGGGACGGATCGGCCCGCGAAAAGGTCATGGCGACCAGCGCGGGATCCTTCGACGCCTCGCCCCGCTCGAAGTCCGCGTAGGATGCATCAAGATAGTCCATGCTCGGGCAGACAAACTGGAGGGCGTTGTGATGCTCGCCACCCTCCGGCCCCGTGGGCAGGGCGGTGTAATTGGGCAGCTCGTTCATGGCAAAACGCACCACCATTCCAAAGCCATTTCCTATACGCCGCTTCATCACCCGCTTGCGGAATCCCGATGGAATAGCGTCCTTGTCCAGCATGCTCAGCGTTGTGTGTATGTGGGCGCCAGACACTACATTCCTGCCCCGGATCACCGTCCCGTCGGCACATTCCACGCCACAAGTCCGGCCCTGCTCCACCAGAATTCGCCTAACCGGCGCGCCGGTGGTGATGGTCCCGCCGTGGGCCTCGATCATCTTCGCCAGGGCCTGGGTGAGCATGCCCGAACCGCCCCGGGGACGGCGCATGCCGCTGCGATGGTACAGCGGATGCCACATGGCCAGCGGGCCTGAAACAGCTTCATTGGGCGGCGGTCCTGACTGGGCGGCCATCCAGCCGACGAGGGCCCGCACGCGGGGATCGCTGAAACTGCGCCGCACCAGGGCGCCATAGCCGAGGAGCGCATCGCGGCAGGTTTCCCGGAAATTCTCGCTCCGGGCCCAGGTGTCCACCATGAGCGACTGGGTAATCTGCTTCAGGGACGGCGGGTTCATGAACGCGTCCAGGAAGGTCTCCGCTACCGGCTCCCACTTCTTCACGAAGGCCCCGTACGCCACGGCATCGCGTTCTGAAATGGCCGCGATGCTTTCGCAAGTCTTGTCGATATCGCGCCACACCGTAATCTGGCTGCCGTCGGGAAAGGGATGAAAAAACAGGGGGTCCAGGTCAATGTAGTCCAGACCGTATTGCTCCAGACCCAGTTCCCGAACGATGGGCGTGTGGTTGATAAGGATATGAGCCGAGCCCCCCAGGTCAAACTTGAAGCCAGGCACAATTTCCTGCGTCACGACGGCGCCCCCCACGACGGGACGCCGCTCGACCACGTGTACCCGGCAACCGGCCCGGGCCAGATAGCCGGCGCAAACCAGCGCATTGTGGCCGGCGCCCACGACAACGAAATCATATTCGGACATGTTCAGTTTTCTTTCTGAGGCTGTTGATCTCTAATCGAAAGCTATTTCCCGTTATCGGACGGATCAGGCGGATCGGAGTGCTCACACCGATCGGTCCGATCGGTCCGATCGGTCTGATCCGTCCGATTTCTCCAGCAACAGCACGTCATCGGGAAAGCGAAGGGGCGCGCCCAGCGCCGCGGGTACAAACCGATGCAGGCTGCGGTAGGGCATCTCCGCCGCACACTCGCCGAGAGCCTTGAACGCCAGCGTCACCTTGCGGGCTTTCGGCACCACCGCGCGACCGGCAAAGACATCGCACTCGCTCCGCCGGACCACGCGGCCGATCTCGGCATAAATATAGCGCGCCGCCCGCACGGCGAGTGCCGCCCGCCAGGAAAGGCTCCGCATGCCGATATCGGCCGAGGCGTAGTAGGCGTCAGCCCGCTGGAGCAGTTCTTCCACCGATCGGGCCAGTGCGAATCCCAGGGAAACGGGGAGGGGCTGTCCCCGCAACCCGGGCAGGGCCGTGCCGCCGTGGCGGCTGAGAATACTCCAGGGAATGTACAGTCTTCGGTTCTCCCAGTCTTCCCGGACATCGCGGCAGATGTTGGTCAATTGCATGGCGATGCCCAGGTGCACCGCATGCTGCAGCGCTTCGGGCTCGCGCACCCCGAGCACGTGGCTCATCATCAAACCAACCGTCCCGGCCACGCGGTAGCAATAGAGCAGCAGGGTTTCCATGTCGTCGTAGTCCGTGCCTCGGGCGTCCATGGCCATGCCCTGAAGCAGCTCCGCCGGGTAGTCCCGTGGAATGGCGTAGCGGGTGACCACCAGCCGCATGGCCTGGACAAGGGCATCATCCAACGGCGCTTCGCTGTATATCTGGTCCAGTTCGCGCTCGAGCCTTTCCAGCGCTGCCTCACGCCCTTCGGGCCGCGCCAGATCGACCGCGTCGTCGGCCCGGCGGCACCAGGTGTACAGGACTTCCACCGGGTGGCGGGCCCCTGCGGGAATCAGCGCGGAGGCGAAGGCGAAGCTCTTGCTGTGGTGCTGAATCGTTTCCCGGAAGATGCTCTGGTTTGCCCCCGCCACTCAGCGCGCCCCCACACCCAGGTCGGCCAGCACGAGCCCCGCCGTGGCCTTGGCCGAGTTCACCACACCGGGAACGCCCGCGCCGGGGTGGGTGCCCGATCCGGCAATGTACAGACCGGGAATCCTCGGATCGCGATTGTGCGGCCGAAACCAGGCGCTCTGGCGCAGCGTCGGCGCCAGGGAGAAGGCCGAGCCGTGATAGGCGTGAAGTGTGTCCTGAAAGTCCGCCGGCGTCATCCACCGTTTTGTCACTACGTGCCGTCGGAGGTCGGGCATGGTCCGCTCCAGATAGGCCAGAATCTTGTCGGCATATACCGGTGCAATCGATTCCCAGTCCAGCTTCGCATTCCCGAGATGGGGCACGGGACTAAGCACGTAAAAGGTACCGCAGCCCTCCGGCGCCAGGCTGGGATCGGTGACGGTGGGCGCGTGGAGGTACAGGCTGAAATCTTCGGGCAACTGGTGGCCATGAAAGATATCGTCCAGCAGCCCTTTGTAGCGCGGCCCGAAGAGGACCGTGTGGTGTGCGATATCGTAGGGGCGATCCGTGCCGAAGTAGAGCACGAAGAGGGACATGGACCACTCGGAGCGCTCCAGCTTGCGTTGCATCGGAAGCGCGGAAGGTACAGAGCGATAGAGGCGCGCGTAGGTGTGGTGAACGTCGGCATTGGAAACCACGGCGTCAAAGGGCGCGGTTTTGCCCTCGCGCCAGTGGAGGCAGTGACCGGGGCGCGATTCACGCGCCTCCAGGGTCACCTCGTGCACCGGGGCGTTGAGGTTCATGGTGCCGCCGAGGTCTTCGAAGAGGCGCACCAGCGCGCGGATCAGGGCCCCGGTTCCGCCAACGGGGAAGAAGACGCCCCATTTGCGCTCCAGATAGTGAATCAGGGTGTAGATGGCGCTGGTCTCAAAGGGATTGCCCCCCACCAGCAACGAGTGAAAGCTCAGGGCCTCGCGGAGGTGCTCGTCCTTCACATAGCGCGCCACCGTCTTGTACACACTCCGATCCGCCCGCAGACGCGCGAGGTCCGGTCCCACCCGCACCATGTCGCCAAAACGCAGAAAGGGCACGTGGGCCAGTTCCTCATAGCCTTTGACGAATACCTTGCGTGTAAATTCGAGAAAGCGCTGGTAGCCTTCGGCATCCTTCGGATTTCGGGCGTTGATCTGGGCCAGCATGGCGTCCAGATCCCCGGTATAATCCAGCGTATCACCGTCGTCCCACTGAAGGCGGTAAAAAGGATGAACCGGGAGCAGGGTCACATAGTCCGACATTCTTCGCCCGGCCACTTCAAAGAGTTCTTCCAGGCACTGGGGCGCCGTGATGACCGTCGGGCCCCCGTCGAATATGAAGCCCTGATCCTCGTAGACATAGGCCCGCCCGCCTGGCTTGTCGCGGCCCTCAAAAAGGGTCACCTGAACGCCGCCCGCCTGCAGGCGTATGGCGGCGGCCAGACCGCCAAAACCACTGCCGATAACGGCCGCCGTGGGACGGGGCGGATGATCGGCCCCTGGGTGCCGGGCCGGGGGGTTGACCGGGGAGAGTACTTCAGGCATAGCTTTGCTCCAGGCGGGTGAACTCGCGGTGGATGGCTTCCACGGTGGCCGGGCGGACAATCGCGGGGCGGACCGCCTCCAGCGCCAGGTCCAGCTCACCACGCAACAGTACGGAAAGATCCGCGGGCAGCACATGGCGAAGGCGCTGGCGGAGAAAGGTGAAATCGACATGACCCGCCTGAACATCGTGGGACAGATTCACGAGTTCCCGGTACGCGGCCCCTTCCAGGCGCTCCGCAGCCCAGACCCAGGGCCAGGTCGGCGTGCCTTGCATCAGGTCCTCCCGGGCCTTCTCCGATCGGTCCTCGCTCGTGATGGATCCCGCGTCGTCAAGCATCTGCAGGATGCCGCCAAGGCCTTCACCGAATCGAGCAAAGGCCTCCCGGGCTTCCGAATCCGCACCCGCGCCCATGGCGCCGAGGTAGGCGGAGAGGCCCATGAGGGCGCCTGTCTTCAGCGCAGTTTTTGAACGGACCACACCGACCATGTCCTGCTGGTGGATATCGTGAACCTTGAGCGATACGTCCAGGCCCTGGCCCAGATGGCAGCGGTGCTGGGTTTCCGCCAGCTTCCTCAGGGCCGCCAGTTCCTGCTCGGGCGAGAAATTGGCCTCCGACAGCAGTCGCACCGGCCAGAAATAGAGCCAGTTTCCGGCATTCAGCGCCGTGGCGAGCCCATAGCGCTCGTGAAGCGCCACGTCGCCCCGGCGCAGACTGGCCTTGTCTTGAATATCGTCAATAATCAGCGAGCCCGCATGGAGCGCCTCCACCGACAGCGGTATGGAAATGCACAATTCCCCTTCGCCACCGGCCGCGGACCAGGCCCACTCGGCCATGTGGGCCCGAAACATCTTCGAGCCCCGACCGAGAAAATCGCGCAGAGGCGTCCCCAGGGCTTTCTGCCAGTACTGGCGCGGCAGGGCCACCCCGTTTCCCGCGCCCTGACGTCGAAGTGAATAGGGCTCCAGCTCAAGTCGCAATTGATGCAGGAGACGTGCGCGGATACGGGCGGGCGCCAGGGGCCCCGATGGGGCCGACGTTTCGGCGATGGCGGGTCCAATCATCGATGAAGAGCTCCTTTTACCATGCGTTTGACGGAGAATCCTTTGGGCGGTCGCCCCGTGAACATGCGGGCCATATCGGCGCGCTCCAGGGACAGCCGGTAGAAGCGGGCGATGGTCTCTTCGGGCTGATGATAGAAGCGCTTGAAGATATGAAAACGGTCCTGCGGTTCGTAGGCCGTGAAGAGCAGCCGGTTGAGAAACGCGGCGAAGCGGTATTGCCGCTGGTGCCCCGTGAGGAGGTCCGCCCACGCCGGGCCCAGGGGATTGCCCGGCGCCGCGTTGGCCACATGGAGCGCCACGCGCAACGCCACCGGGAAAGAGTAGCCGGTGGCCGGGTGAATAAAACCGCCACCGTAACCCGCGACCATCGGCATGGCGTTGGGCCAGTCCGTGCGCGCCGTCCAGGGCATGGGCAGTACGCCCGACTCCTTGCGGATTATCGACTTCACGTCGTAGCGACGCTCGGCGGCATAGGCCAGCACGCTCGCTTCAAGCGCCGCCACGTCCAGGTCCGGATTATCGGAAAAGCGCGTATCCTCGATCAGTACGCGGTCGGGCCCATAGGGGAGAACGTAGAAAAAGCGGAAGCCGTCTTCCTGGGGTACGCAGGCATCCATCAGGATCGGCACCCGGGCCCGACCCGGCGCGCCCAGCCGCAATTCCAGACCCACAAACTTCTGATAGCCGGTGGCCGCCCGGGGCGTGTCATCCAACACCGGGCCCCGGGCATCGATCACGCTGCGACCGTGGAGCACTTCCCCGGTTTCCAGCACCACACGGTCACTACGGACTTCCGTGGCGCGGGTGGAAAGAATCAGACGAGCCTGGGACGACCGCTGGAACTGGTGGAGGAGGAGTCGATTCAGGTGGCTGGAATGCAGCGAGCGGTAGCCCAGGCGTAGCTCCCGAATGAAACGCGGAAAGTGCACCTGATACGTATCCCAGCTATATTGCGCCAGGGGCCTCAGCTCCCACGCGTGGGACTCGGGCACGTCGGACGCATGGTAGGACCAGGTGTGATTGCCGCCGAGGCAGTCCCCCGCCTCAATCAGCGCCACCCGGGCCTCGGGATCACGCTTCAGAAGCAGCCACGCAATCAGGCCGTTCTGGAGTCCGCCACCGACCAGCAGGTGGTTGAAGGTATGTACCGCCGGATTCGCCACCGCATTTGCCTCAGGATTATGGACGTGGTGCGCGCACGCAGCACCGACGCCGGGTACATCATGGAGGGATCATCTTGCGACCCTCTTAAACCCATCTTACCGGGCATATTATATTTTGTCAAGGTTTATTTTGACAAAACATAGACGCCGTGTTACATTTCTGGAGGCGGAACGAAGTAGACTGACGCCCGAAACCCGATGGAGTGAACGTGGCTATGTTTGGTGAAGTTATTCTGGTCGACAGTGCGGACAAGCCGCTGGGCCGCTGTGAAAAGCTTGCGGCCCATCAGACGGGAGAATTGCACCGCGCCTTTTCGGTCTTCCTGTTCGACGGGCAGGGCCGGTGGCTGCTGCAACGGCGCCACCCAGACAAGTATCACTCTGGAGGCCTCTGGACGAATACGTGCTGCAGCCACCCGCAGCCTGGCCAGGAGACCATGGAAGCGGCCCGGATTCGCCTCGGCCAGGAAATGGGGATAGAAACGCCCATCACCCCGCTGTTTCAGTTTCTTTACCATGCCCGCTTCGACAATGGACTGATCGAGCACGAACTGGACCACGTATTCGTGGGGCGTTTCGAGGGCATACCTGAACCGGACCCGGCCGAGGTATGCGAATGGCGGTGGATTCAGGGTGTGGATTTGATGGAGGAGATAGCGGCTCACCCGGAGCACTTTACGGTGTGGTTTCGCGAAGCGGCGGGGCGTGTGCTGAAGCACGTGGAGTCTGCGGCGGCCTGATGGCCTGCGGACCACGAAAAAGGCGCGCCCCGGAGGACGCGCCTGAACGTGTTCAAAATATAATTACAGCAGTTCCGCGATCTGCACGGCGTTCAGGGCGGCGCCCTTCAGCAGATTGTCCGACACGATCCACATATCAATGGCGGACGGGTGCGAAATGTCTTCGCGGATGCGGCCGACATAGGTTTCAAACTTGCCCGCCGCGTCGAGCGCCGTGGGGAACAGGTCCTTCGTGGGGTCGTCCATCACGATGACATTGGGGGCGGAGGCAACCAGTTCGCGGGCCTGGGCGGCTGTGAGCTTCTTCGCGGTTTCCACGTTGACCGATTCGCTGTGCCCGGTATGCACCGGGACGCGCACGGTCGTGGCGGTAACCATGATGCTGTCGTCACCCATGATCTTCTTCGTCTCCTTCACCATCTTCATCTCTTCGGAACTGTAGCCATTGTCGCCAAAAGCATTTTTGTGGGGGATCTGGGGAATGACGTTAAAGGCGATGGGCTTGGGGAAAATCGTGCAGGCGGCGGCATCGCCCTTCATCACGGAAGCCATCTGGTCCATCATCTCGTTCAATGCGGCGCTGCCCGCGCCGGAGACGGCCTGGTAGGTGGATACCACGATGCGCTTGATCCCGGCCGCCGCGTGGATGGGCTGGAGCACCTGGACCATCTGGATGGTGGAGCAGTTGGGATTGGCGATGATGCCCTTGTGCGTCTTGATCGCGGCGGCGTTCACCTCCGGCACCACCAGGGGCACTTCCGGGTCCATACGCCAGGCGCTGGAGTTGTCCACCACCACGCAGCCATCTTTCGCCGCGAACGGGGCAAAGTGGGTACTCGTCCCGCCGCCCGCACTGAAGAGGGCCACATCCACGCCCTTGAAGGACTGCTCGGTCAGCTCTTCCACCGGAATTTCCTCACCCTTGAACGTGAGCGTGCGGCCGACCGAACGGGCGGAGGCCAGAAACTTGATGGAGGCGATGGGGTAGTTGCGGTCTTCCAGGACCCGCAGCATCTGCTGGCCCACCACGCCGGTGGCGCCCGCAACGGCAACGTGTTTTGGATTCATGGGGAACTCTCCTTAGTGGGATCGGGGCCTATGCATACCGGGGGCCCTCAGGAATTCGAAGGGTGACGGGACTGGAAGGCCCGGATGAGTCCAGAAGCGGACTGGTTTAGTATAGCGCAACGCGGGGGCCCAACGAAAGTTGGGGCGTGTGCGCGAAAAAGCAGGGTCGGCGGTATTTCTTCTGCCGTCCCTGAAGTCGCTGATGTCCCTGCAAGATAGAGAAGTCATCGTCGAACAAAAAAAGCCCCGACGATCACGCCGGGGCTTCAAGAACTATCTATATTTACCCAATCGCGGCGTTGAGCGCCTGGCTGAGCTCGGTCTTGCTCGTCACGCCGATGAAGCGACGCACTTCCGCACCGTCTTTCATCACCAGAAGCGTGGGGATGCTGGAGACGCTGAACTCCTGGGCGAGGTTTGCGGCGCTGTCCACGTCCACCTTGCCAACGGTCGCCTTGCCGGCGAACTCCACGGCCAGCTCGTCAAGCGCGGGGGCAATCATGCGGCAGGGTCCGCACCATTCGGCCCAGAAATCCACCAGGGTAACGCCCTGGGCGACCGTGTCTTTGAAATTATCTTCCGTAAGTTCCGTGGCATTGCTCATTGAAACGAAGCTCCTTGGCGTTGAACCTTCCTGCGTGCCGACGGGAAGGGCGGTTGACCAGTTAAGGGGAAATTATAGCCGAGGCCGCGCACGCGGGTAAAGTCGGGAATGGGGGTGGCCTCCAGGGACGGATAGGACCGATATGACGGATGGGATCACATCGGTCCTGTACGTCTTATCCGTCCAATCGATCTGTTTCCAGTAGCGCGTTTGACTTCCGGCACCGTAAAACCCTATACTGATCTGCCCCGTGGAGAGTTGTCCGAGTGGCTAAAGGAGCACGCTTGGAAAGCGTGTGTGCGTGAAAGCGTACCGAGGGTTCGAATCCCTCACTCTCCGCCATTTTTTTTCAGGTTTTACAGCCGCCAGGCGGCTGACACAGTCCAGCCGGGGGCGCTGGCCACGCACCTGTCTTCCGGCACATTGCGCCGCGTCTGTGCGGTAACTGGGGTCCGGACAGACATTCCTTGCCCAAAGGGTATTCTGGATTGGTTGGACCGAAACGATGATCAATGGCGTACCTCGTATTCTCATCATACGCTTGAGCGCCATTGGCGACGTGGTCCGCGTTCTGCCCGCCCTGCACGCCCTGCGCAACCGCTATCCCAACGCCCAGATCGACTGGGTGATCGAGCAGAAGTCCTACGAGATCATCTCCGGCCATCCAGCCCTCGACCAGATCCATGTTTTTGATCGCGGCGGCAACGCGCCACACAGCGTGGGCAGTTTCCTCGAACTGTGCAGGACCATCCGGGCCAATCGCTACGACTGGATCATCGATTTCCACGGCATTTTCAAGACGGGTCTGTTAACCCTGGCCTCCGGTGCCGGACTGCGCTACGGCTTCAGCCGTCCCCGGAGCCAGGAGCTCAGTTTCCTGACCACCAATCGTCGCGTGGCCCTGCCCTCAAAGTTCATGAACCGGATCGAAGAGAACCTCGAACTCTGCAAGGTCCTCGAAGCAAAATGCCACTCCCTGGACGTCGTTATCGACATCCCCGAGGATGTGGATGACACCATCGACGCCTATTTCCACAAGGTCTTCCACGGCGCCAAGAAGGTGATCGCGCTCCACGCTCCGGTGGACCGCCCGGAGAAGCAGTGGCCCCTGGAGTTCTACGCGGAACTGGCCGAGATGATCATGAGCGACGGTCGCTACGAGGTGCTGCTCACCTGGGGCCCCGGCCAGCGGGCTACGATTAATCAGCTCATCAAGCTTATCCACGGCAAACCCCATGTGGCCCCCGAGACCCCGGACCTGAAGCACTACGCCGCTCTGGTGGACCAGTGCGACCTCTATTGCGGCGGCGACACGGGACCCATGCACATCGCGTCGGCCATGGGCACCCCCGTAGTGGCGATCTTCGGCGGCACGCACCCCAGCCAGCACGCCCCCCTGCGCCAGCCCTCCAAGGTGCTCTATGCGGGCCCGGAGATTCCGGTGAAGAGCATCGACCGCGCGAATGCGGACGAACTTTTCCGCAAGATCACCCCGGAAATGGTGTACGACACCTGCGTCGAGCTGCTCCACAGCTAGGACGGTTCGCGGCAGAAGCCCCAATAAGAACCTCCGTTCTGTGACAATCTGTCCGAAAACACACTATAACAGTACAGCTTGCATGGCGGCATATAGCAATGCATGTGCCCCTGCACTTCCCTTTCCGTGAACTTCCGCGCCCTTCCGTGGTCTATGTTCGCTTTTGACCACGGAAGGGCACGGAAGTTCACGGAAAGGGAAAAACAACGCGTCGAAAGCCCGTTCAAACGTGATTTGACCCCGATGCCGCCGAGAAGACCGCCCGGCTCCAACACGCATTGTCATACACGTCACACTACCTTGGCAACAGCTTGCAACGATTTCGGCCCTCGCCGCAGACAGGGGCGCGGGTCCGTCCCGAGGGACGTACCGCCGCAAGCCCGCCAGGTCAAGAGAAGCACCCCAGGCACAACCTCGCGCTACCGGGTCGAAGACGGGCGCCCGGAGGCGGCGGCATGTCCCCGAGGATGTAAGGTCGCGACGTGGGCGTTCACAATAAGGGTCCTGGAAGATGGGTGTCTTGCTGCACTTCGCGCTCCCACACCTCCACCGGGACAGGCCCACGCATCGAACACACGCCGCCAATGTCCGTCTTCCGTTGCGGTACCGGATGATTTGCGCGATCCGGCATCACTGGGGCGCGGGTCCGTCCCCCGGAATGTTCCACGTGGAACAATTCCGCCCTTCAGCCCTGCTCCCGGAGGCGCACCAGATGGAGACTGCCCCGCCGGTCTCCGCTGCGGGTCCATTCATCCTCCACATGTTCCACGTGGAACACTTTTCCGTCAATTTTATCCGTCGGATCGCCGGACTGGCAGAGAAACACGCAATTATCCGGCAGAATATCCACGATATCGGCCAAAATCGCATCCGCACGCTCTACGGCCCTGGCGGTAATCGCCACCGGCGGCTCCTCCGGCACATCCTCCGGAAAGCTCCCATGGATGAGGGAAACGTGCCCCAGACCCAGGGCCCCCATCACCTTCCTCAGGAACGAGACCTTCTTTGCGCTCCGTTCCATCAGGACAAACTTCCGGTCCGGCAGCGCCACCGCCAGCGGAATGGCCGGAAAGCCCCCACCCGTGCCGATATCCAGCAACGTCTCGCCCGGCGCCACATTTCCCCGCACCACGTCCACCAGACTCAGGGAGTCTACAAAATGCAGAGACTCCAGCTCCGCCAGATTCCCCGACGACACCAGCGCCGTGAAAGCGCTCCACGTCCGCAACAGGAATCCGTACTGGGTCAACTGCTCCAACTGACGCGCATCCAGTACAACGCCATGGCGGGCAACGCGGTCAAACCAATCGATATCGGGCATTACATGGAACTCCGGGGGTAGAAGGGACTGCTGAGTTGGTCAAGGGATCCTACGCGCCCGGCGGTCACTAACGCAATGATTGAGGATTCAGGCGGCAGGCTGTAATTACTGGTATGCATCACGTCGCGTCCCAAGGACCCATAAGACCCATAAGACCCATAAGACCCATAAGACCCATAAGACCCATAAGACCCATAAGACCCATAAGACCCATAAGACTCCAGACTCCAGACTCCAGACTCCAGGCCTAACGCCTACAGCCTACAGCCTGAAGCCTACAGCCTGAAGCCTGAAGCCTAAAAATGCACCGCCGCCGCCCCGTATGCTATCGTATGCCCCACATGCCCGAAACACCCCAAATCACCGGAGAATTGTCGTGAAATACCTTATCCTTCTTGGCGATGGCATGGCGGACTGGCCCCTGCCCGAATATGGCGGCCGCACGCCCATCGAAGTGGCAAAGACCCCCGCCATGGACGCCCTGGTCGCCCGTGGCATGACGGGCCAGTTCTGTCCCATCCCCGATGGTCTACCCGCCGGCAGCGACATCGGTAATCTCTCTCTCTTCGGCTACAATCCCAAGGCAAGCTTCCGCGGTCGCGCGCCCATCGAAGCGGCAAATCAGGGCATACCGCTGGCGGCCAATCAGGTCGCCTACCGGTGTAATCTGGTCACGATTGAAGACGGCATGATGCGCGACTTCACCGCCGGTCATATCGCGACCGAAGAGGCGGCTGAGATCATCCCGATTCTAAATGAAACCCTGGGCAAGGAATTTCCAGCGGTCTTTCACACCGGCGTAAGCTATCGCCATCTGGCTATCGTCACCGACTCCCCTGCCGCGTCGCTGGACGACATGGTGCGCATGCGCTGCGAGCCGCCCCACAACATCACCGACCAGGCCACGGAGGCGTGGCTCCCCCAGGGCAAGGGTAGCGACATGGCCCGGGCCATGATTTCCCGCTCTCAGGAGATCCTGCACAATCACCCCATCAATCAACAGCGCATCGCCGATGGCAAGCGTCCGGTCACCTCAATCTGGCTTTGGGGCCAGGGCAAGGCCCCCGAAATGGAAAGCTACGCGGATCGCTTCGGCCTCACGGGCGCCGTCATCTCCGCTGTGGATCTCGTGAAGGGCATCGGCGTCTGCGCCGGTCTCGACGTGATTGACGTACCCGGAGCCACGGGGTGGATCGATACGAACTATGAAGGCAAGATCCAGGCGGGACTAAAGGCGCTGGAGGACCACGACTTCGTCTACGTCCACCTGGAAGCCCCGGACGAGACCGCCCACCAGGGTCGCGCCGATCTCAAGATTCAGGCCATCGAGGACTACGATGCGCGCATTGTGGCGCCGGCCCTGGCCTATCACGACAGCCACCCGGACATGCGGATTCTCATTGCGCCCGACCACTACACGACCATCCAGACCCGCACCCACGCGGGGGGCCCGGTGCCCTTCGGTCTCTGTGGCGCGGGTGTGCCCGTGGACGGCCAGACCGCCTATTCGGAGAAGATTGCGGCCAACACCCATGTGCTGATTGAAGACGGCTATACGCTCATCGAGCGGATGATTCGCGAGCCTGTGCTGGTGTTCTAGGTTTAGCCTTATATATATTTTGAACTTTTCAAGCGTATGATCCCGACCTTGGAAGCACTGGAAATTTCTATCGACGATAACATACCCGTGCGGAGTCTACCCCCCCTGCCCCCCCGCAAGCGGGGGGGCAGGGGGGGTAAATTTCCGAGCGGCAAAACTTATGTCCCGCCGGGACCGTCCCGATGAGCCGCCGCAATCCCCCGCTCCTCACCCGGCTCTGGTGCTGGGCCGTGACCCTCTATCTGCTCTTCCGCTATGTGCTCTACCGCCTCCATCTGGGCAAACGACCCAGCTTTGTGCGGCACTGGTGGCGCGTGGAAGTGGCCTACCGCCAGATCACCCGCATGGATCCCCGCATCCGTGTGCGCCACACCGAGCGCTGCCCGAAGCAGCACCCCGCCGTCTACGTCGGCAACCACCTCAAGCTGGACGATCAATTCTTCGTGTGCTACGCCGTGCAGGAAGCCAGTGATTACACGATGAAAACGCGCTTCGTCATGCGCGACGATTACTTTGGCGGCTTTCCCTGGAACTGGATTCCCATCGATATGAACGAGGTGGCGGAAATGGGCGGCTCCTACAACATCGCCCAGGGCAGCCCCTCCCTCGCCCAGCTCAAGCCGCTGATCGATATTCTGCTGGAGCCCGACTCCTTTGTCATCTTCCCCTGCGGCGGGCGAAGCCGGAGCGGGCATTGGCTGGAGGTACATACCGGCGGCGACGAGCCCGGCTCGGTGGCCTTCTTTGTGGCCCAGGCCCAACGACGCAATCCGGACCTTCCCGTGCCCGGCGTACCGGTAGGGCGAACCTATAATCCCATCAAGAAGGTCAGTGCGGTCATCGTCGGAACGCCCCGCCACCTGGAGCCCAACGCGCGTCGGGAGGCCCAGCGCGACTTCGATGCGGCGCTGTTTTGCGATCTTTCCGATCTGGTGGAATTGCACATGCTGCACTTTTTGAGCATGTTCATTTATCTCAAATGCCTCCATCAACATCCCCCCGAAGTGGCGAAAACGGTGCTGGCCGACGCCGTGCGCCGGATGCGCGATGCCCTGCGCCACCGCTATCTCGATCCCGCGCTGGATTCGGACTTTGACCGCGACCTCCGCGACGCACTGGACTACCTGCGGCGCCAGCGCATCCTGAACCTGCGCGGCGACCGCATCCTGCTTGACCCCGCCACCGTGCTGGCCTGCCCCGAAATGGACACCCGGTACCGCACGGTGAACCCCGTGAAGTATCACGTGAACCAGATCCTCCATCTGGCGGACGTGGTGGCACGCTGTGAGAGGGAAGTGCTCTCGCCGTCCCGATAGGACCGATACGACGAATACGACCGATTCAATCCGTCATATCGCTCCAATCCGTCCTGGAGCCCAAATTTCCTGGAACCTTTTCCGCGGCCGAGGTATGGCATTCAGCGCCGGAAGCAGGCCCGAATCTTTGACTTAAGTTCCCTCCGACGGGTAGACTATTGCCCGTGGATCTAACAAGGCGCGCAGTTCTGCGCAATCAGGTCGGGGGCAGGGCAGTCGCGAAAAATGATTCGTGGAGGCCACTGGATTTTCCCCAGCGGTGCATCAAACCCCGGATAGCACCGTACAAAGGATTACATCATCGCCATGTCCCTTCGTGTTCTCACTCTTGCCATGATGACCCCCCTTCTCCTGATTTCGGGTTGCTCCCAACCCGCCCAACAGGAAATAACGGAAGTTCGCGAACCCGGCGCCGGAGCGCGTCCGGCCCCGGCAAAGGCCTCCACCGAGCAGCGCCTGGGCATGTCCCAGTCCGGCGGCATGGCGGGCCACGGCGGCCAGCAGGAAGGCGCTTCCGAGGATCCCCTGGGCGGTATCACCTTTCACCACGACATGCCCCAGGGCTGGGAAGCGGTGGCCAAGACTGACATGCGCCAGGTCAACCTGCGCATGACCGAAACGCCCGAGGCGGAATGCTACTTCACGCTGCTGCCCGGCGGCGGCGGCGGCCTGGCGGCCAATCTGAACCGCTGGCGCGGCCAGATGGGCCTGGACCCCTTGACGCCGGAAGCCATCGAGGCCCTGCCAAAGAAGCAGATCTTCGGCCAGCCCGGCACCTTTATTCTCATCGACGGGACCTTCGGCGGCATGAACAATGCGGCTCCCAAGGAGAATTATCGCATGTACGGCCTGATGCTTACCCACACCGATCCCGAATCGGGCCGGGAGCAGGGCTTCTTTCTGAAGATGACGGGACCCAGGGCCGTGCTGGAAGGTCAGGAAGCGAACTTCGACCTGATCGCATCGACCCTGCACGCCGTGGCGCCCGGTGACGACCACAATCACGGTGCGGCTGAAGGCGACGGCCATGTCCACACCGAAGGCGACGGACACGACCACGCCGCGGCGGCCCCCGGCGAGGTAAAGCCCGCGCCGACCGCCGCCGACTCCGGGTATACCTGGACTGTCCCCGCCGGCTGGGAGAACAAAGAGCCCGGCATGATGCGCGTAGCCAATCTCGGCATCACGGGCCAACCGGACGTGGAATGCTACCTGACCGAGCTGAGCGGGACCGCCGGCGGTCTGGATTCGAACATCAATCGCTGGCAGCAGCAAATGGGCCAGCCCGCCCTCACCCCCGAGCAGATCGCGGCCCTGCCGAAGCATCCCCTACTCGGCGGCGAGGCCTCCTTCGTTACCATCGACGGCTCCTATGGCGGCATGAGCGGCGCGGTGGTCAAAGAAAACTTCCGCATGTACGGCCTGGCCCTTATGAACGAGACCACCTCCTACTTCGTGAAAATGACCGGCCCGAAAGACCTGCTGGCGGCGGAGGAAGCCAATTTCCTGGCCTTCGCCGCATCACTGCGTAAGTCCGCCGAAGGCGCCGCGCCCGAAGCGGCCGCCCCCGCAGAGGCCGCGCCCATGCCCGAAGCGCCGGCCCCCGCGCCGGTGGCGTCGGCAGAGAATCCTCACGGTGTGGCCGATCCGACACCCGAGGGCGGCTTCAATCCGAACGCCCTCCAGTGGACCGCACCCGAAGGCTGGCAGCTTGGACCGGAAAAAATGATGCGCGCGGTGACCTACAACGTCGGTGGCGTGGAATGTTATGTTACGACCCTGGCGGGTGAAGGCGGCGGCGCGGTGTCCAACATCAACCGCTGGGCCAACCAGATGGGCAATGCGCCCCTGGACGAAGCGGCCATCGCGGCCCTGCCGAAGATTAGCGTACTCGGCGTGGAATCGCCTCTGGTTGAATTCGCGGGCAGCTTCACCGACATGGGTGGCGCGGCCAAACCGGACTACAAGCTGCTGGGCGCGCTGGCGTCCAAAGGCGGCAGCACCATCTTTATCAAACTGACCGGACCCGCAAGTGAAGTGGACGCGCAAAAGGCAAACTTCACCGCCTTCTGCGCTTCCCTCCACTGAACCCAACTTACGGCGTGATACCCATGACTTCTGAAAAATCCGTACCCAAGAAAGTTTTCGACTTCTTCGCCTCCTACGGCTTCGCCGTGGTGGTGTTGATTCTCCTCACCATCCTCACCCTCTTCGGGACACTGGAGCAGACCGAATCCAGTCTCTTCGACGTGCAGAACAAGTATTTCAACTCGTTCATCCTCGTGCATCACCTGTTCAACAAGATCCCCATCCCCCTTCCCGGGGTTTACCTGCTGTCGGTCCTTCTTTTCATCAATCTCGTGTGCGGCGGAATTATCCGGGTAAAAAAAGACTGGCGCCACCCCGGGATGATCATCGCCCACGGCGGCATCCTCTACATGCTCATCGCCGGATTCGTCACCTTTCACTATTCCACCTCCGGCCACATGACCCTGTACCCCCAGGACAAGTCAAGCCAGTACCAGAGCTACTACGACTGGGAAATTGAAATCTCGGAGCTCAAGGACGGCTTCTACGGCAAGTCCTACATTATCCAGGACGAACAATTCTCCGACATGTCCCCGGAGGACACCCGGGAATTCCGCCATCCCAATCTGCCCTTCAGCCTGATGGTGGAGAACTTTCTGTTCAATTGCGCCCCGGCTCCCTCGACGGATGGCACGGGCGTGGACGGCCTTCGCCTGGTTTCCCGGGAGCCGGAAATGAACGCGGAGCAAAACGTGGCCGGGGCCTACGCCATGGTCATGGACAAGGAAACCAAACAGGTTCAAAACGGCATTCTCTTCGGCTTCTCCATGGCCCCCTGGGTGGTCACCGTCAAGGGCCAGGACTACGCCATCGACCTGCGCCACAAGACCTTCCCCCTGCCCTTCACCATCACGCTGGACGAGTTTATCCGGGATCTCCACCCCCGCACGGGCATGGCGGCGAACTTTGAGAGCGTGGTGACCCAGACCGAAGGCCCGATTGACCGTAAGGTCAATATCCGCATGAACGAACCGCTCCGCCACAACGGCTATACCCTCTTCCAGTCCGGTTGGGGCCCGCAAAATGCCAAACCGGGCGAGCGGCTCTTCTCCACCTTCTCCGTCGTCAAGAATCCGGCCGATCAGTGGCCGCTCTACAGTTGCCTCGTTATTTCGGCGGGGCTGCTGATCCACTTCCTTCAAAAACTCATCTCGTACCTGCGAGCCGAAAACCGGAGGCGCACCGCATGATCGCCCGTACCCCCCTGCTGCTGACCCTTGCCCTGGCCCTCGGCCTCGCCACGCTGGCGGGCGCACAGGCGCAGGAGACGCCCGCGACCCCGACACCGGCCGCCGAAGCCGCCGCTCCCGAGGCCGCCGCTCCGGAAGCCGCCAAGCCCGCCCCGGAAGCCCGCGAGCCCTGGAGCAAAGAGATTGTGGAGACCTTCGCCACCCTGCCCGTACAGGACGGCGGTCGTGTGAAACCCCTGGACACCTATGCCCAGTTCGCCATGCTCCAGATGAACGGCAAGCGAACCTTCAAGACCGAGTCCGGTGAGAAGCTCACGCCGATTCCCTGGTTGCTCGACGCCTTGTTCTATCCCGAGATCGCCAAGACCTACCAGCACTTCGTGGTGGACAACTACGATGTCGTGTCGGCCATCGGCGTGGACATCCACGACAACCGGCGCAGCCGCTACTCCTACAACGAACTTGAACCCGGTTTTGAGAAGCTGATGAGGCTGGCCGACGACTACAACGCCATCGACGCCAAGAAGCGCGATCTGGTGCAGCAGGGCGTCCTCGATCTGGCCAACAAATTTTTCACCTTCACCCAGCTTATTCACTTCATGGATTTCGCGGGCCAGCGGTTCACGGTAACCGGCGACACGTCCCTGGCCAAGTCCTTTCCCGAGGCCGACGGTGTGACCATGAGCGTGGCGCTGGAGCGCGCCGCCAAGGTCCTCGCCAGCCTGAAGGGCAATCCCGCCGGTCTGAGCAACGATGCCGTCCAGGCGGAGGTGGCGGCCTTCAGCAAACTGCTGGACGAGTTCGACGCCACCGCGGGCCGCGCCCAGGGCCTGCCCCTCTTCCCCCCCGCGAACGCCGAAACCAAGGCCTGGCAGACGCCCGCCGACATCCTTTCCGCGGCCATTGGCATGACCCAGAACGAGCCCGAAACCTTTGCCCTGCTCGGCACGCTGGAAAAGCTTCCTTCGCTGGTTAAGGATCGCCCCGCCTTCCTGGCCGCCGCGCAGGAATTCCACAAAGGCACCGTGGCCCGCGCCGAATCACGAGGGGAGTACGCCAAAGTCCCCCTCGAAGTCCACTACTACAAGGGCAAGTACCTGTTCTACAGCCAGTGGCTCTATGTGCTGTCCTTCATCCTCGTGGCCTTCGGCTGGTTGTTCCCCCGCAGCGGCGCCCTGCACAAGGCGGCCATTGCCGGCGTGCTGTTCCCCACGGCCCTGCTGATTATCGGCATCACGCTGCGCTGCATCATCCGCGAGCGTCCGCCCATCTCCACGCTCTATGAAACCGTGCTCTTTATTACGGCCTGCGCCGTGCTTGTCGCGATGTTCATCGAATACGCCAACCGCCAGCGCATCGCCCTGGCCATGGCCTCCTTCCTGGGTATGGCCGGCATGTTCCTGGCCTTCCGCTATGAGATGAAAGAGGGCGTGGACACCATGCCCAGCCTCGTGGCCGTGCTGGACACCAACTTCTGGCTCGCCACCCACGTGACCATCATCAACGTGGGCTACGCCGCGGGTATGCTCTCGGGCGCCCTGGCCCATATCTACATCTTCAGCCGGCTCTTCAAGTTCAAGGCCGACAACAAGGAGTATTACCGCAGCCTGACCCGCATGGTCTACGGCGTGCTGTGCTTCGGCCTGCTCTTCTCCACCGTCGGGACCATCCTGGGCGGCATCTGGGCCAACGACAGTTGGGGACGCTTCTGGGGCTGGGATCCCAAGGAAAACGGGGCGCTCATGATCTGCCTGTGGAGTCTGGTAATTCTCCACGCCAAAATGGGCCGCCATATCAAGGACATGGGCATTTCTCAGGGCGCCGTGGTGCTGGCCATGATCGTGGCCTTCTCCTGGTGGGGCGTGAACCAGCTCGGCGTCGGTCTCCACAGCTACGGCTTCACCAGCGGCATCATGAACGCCCTGGTGGTCTACTGGGCCTTCGAGACCCTCACCATCGCCGCGGGCGCCTGGGTGTGGATGCGCGAACGGGAGCCCGCCCCGCCCGAAGCGCCAAAGGAAACCAAACTCCCAAAGAAGGCCAAGCCAGCGAAGGCCTGATGATTTAGCCGAGAAAGTATGCAAAGAGCACAAAGAGGAGTTCCTCTTTGTGCTCTTTGCATTCATTGCCCCTGTTTGAGCAAGTTCGTGATAAAATGACACGAAAAAGGAGCAAACTCATGGTATACAAAGGCCACATTGAAAAGGGGTGCATTGTCCTGGAAGACGCGGTGGATCTGCCAGAAGGGGCAGCAGTGTTCGTTCAACTGATTTCAGCAGCGTCCGCAGGTTCCTTACACCCAGATATCGTTCGCTTCACAGGCATTATCCCGCAAGACATAGACATCCAATCCGAGTATTACGAAGCCATGCGGGCCAAGCACGCGTGAAAGTGTTATATGACGCCAATATAGTACTCGATGTCTTCCAGCGTCGAGAGCTATTTTACGAAGCGTCCGCGCTCGCTCTTAATGCCGCGATTGAGGGTAGTGTGACCGGCTATTTCCCGGCACACGCCGTTCCGACGATTTCCTATGTTTTGCGAAAGCATACCGACCAAACCACTGCGGCGAACGCTGTAAGCTGGCTGCTGGGCGCGTTTGAAATCGCCCCATGCAATATCGTTGTGCTCAAACAGGCGGCAGTGGCAGAATTCAAAGACTTTGAGGATGCAGTGGTGGCCTATTCCGCATCTGAGTGCCAATGCGATGCTATTGTCACGCGCAACAGTCTCGATTTCCGTAACTCGCCCGTCCCCACATTGAGCCCAACGGAATTTCTCCAACGATTGGCTTAGCGGGGCGACGTGTGCCGCCCATCCTCTGAGACGGGCACGCGCGCTTACGATCTCGCTGCAACAAGATAAATCCCGAGCAGCGATACGCCACCGCCCGCAAGTAGGAGGCAAGCGCTGTGTCCCCAACCCTACTCCAGATACCCCAGGGCCTCCAGGGCCTTTCGGTCGTCCGCGTCGAGGTTCTCCGTGGCCTGTCCGGTGGCGGGTGCGGCGCTTTCCCAGGCCTGGATGAACGCGTTCAATTCCTCCACTTTCGCCGGTTCCGTTGCCGCGCGATCCGTCAATTCGCCGGGATCGTCCGGCAGGTAATACAGTTCGGGCTTGTCTCCGTCCAGTATGAGCTTCCAGCCTTGGTGGATCACGCTCCGGTGGGACGGGCCCGACTCGGCCATGGCGTCCTTCACACCGGGCAAATTGAGCACCGCGCCGCCATACGTCTCCACGACCCGGTGACGGTCCTGGGGCGCCGCGTCGCGAAGAAGATCCAGCCCCAGCATGCCCTCCACCTTCGGCAGGCCCGCGAGACCCAGAAGCGTGGGCCCCACGTCGATACCGCGCACGGGGGCCGCGCTCCGGCCAGGCTCAATGTCGGCGCCGCGCACCATAAGGGGGATATGGAGGTTGTCGTGGTATATCCGCCGCCCGTGGCCCAGGTAGTCGTGCTCAAAGAGACTTTCCCCGTGATCGGCCACAAAGAGCACGATGGTATCTGCGGGCAGGGCCGCCAGCACCCGGCTGATCTCCCGGTCGGTAAAGGCGACCTCCGAATCATAGCGTACCCGGACCTTTTCCTTGCGCCCCTGCATGATGGCGCGCTTCCCGGCAGGGTTCAGGCCCTTATGCATCTTATAGGGCGCGTGGGGGTCGGAATAATGAATCCAGGCAAAAAAAGGCTTGTCGGCCGGGCGCTTCTGGAGGTACTCCAGCGCCAGACGCGTCACGTCATCACCATCCCGCTCGGCCTTGAGGAAACCCCAGCGCTTCTTCGTGAAGGCGTCGTCGTAGATGTCGAAACCCCGGCCCAGACCGCTCAGTTTGTCCTTCAGTGTCCAGTTACTCTGCACGCAGAAGGTGTGATAGCCCGCCGCCTTGAACTGCTCCGTCACAAGAGGCACCTCCGCCGGCATGGGCAGACCGTTGCGCGTGGTCCCATTCATGCGAGGGAAGCGACCACTGAGCATGGCGCCGAAGGAGGGATTGGTGAGGGGAATCTCGCAGACGGCATCCTCAAAGACCCGGGCCTCGGCCGCGAAAGCGTCAAGATGGGGGCTGGTCGGCAGCGGGTAGCCATAGGCCCCGAGACGATCCGCCCGGAGGGTATCCACGGAGAACAGAACGATATTGGGAGCCGCCCCCGCCACAGCGGCACAGAGGAAGAATCCCGCTAGAATCAGCGATCTCACGGTGGACCTGCTAGGCTTTCGGTGAAATAATCATCGGAAGTTCCAGGGCCAGCGGATGGATGGCGCCGCCCTCGCCCCGGATCGGAACGGGAACGCCGTCCTTCCGGTAGGCCGTGAAAGTCACGTTGAACTGCCCCTCCGGAGACTCGTCCGGCACCAGCACCGCAAGGGACCAGATACCATCGGCCGCGGCCACATCGCCCTCCAGGCCGTCGTCGTGGAGCTTAAGCTGGATGGAAGGTACTTCCTTGATCACGCCCGTAATGGCGTGGACGATGGCGTTCTTGTCCTTGACCTCAATTGTGATGAGGGCCGTATCGCCGGGGTGCAACTGGGCGGGCACGATACCCCCCGCTTTGAACTCGGGCACGCCGCCCAGGGAATTGCAGCCCGCCAGCAGAGAAACGAGGCCGAGGGTGAGGGTTGTACGCTTGATCATGTAAACGCTCCGCCCGCTTGCCGCGGGTGCCAGGGTGAGAGAAATTGGACCCGCAAACGGGCCGGACTGCACGGGCAACGCCATTCACACGCATCGCGATGACACGGACAGGCAAGACGCCATGCACCATGGAAGAGCCTAGCCCAGCCACGGGGGCGCAGTCAACTGTAGGCTGTAGGCTGTAGGCTGTAGGCTGTAGGCTGTAGGCTGTAGGCTGTAGGCTGTAGGCTGTAGGCTGTAGGCTGTAGGCTATAGGCTGTAGGCTGTAGCCTGTAGCCTGTAGGCTGTAGGCTGTAGGCTGAAACCTGAAGCCTGTAGCCTGTAGCCTCAAGCCTCAAGCCTCAAGCCTGACTCCCCCCCATTTCCCATTTATCCCCCCTTTAGCGTATGATCACGGGTCCACCCGAAGTATGTATCAGGAGAGTTCATCGTGTCCCAACGCATCGAAATGTATGACACCACCCTGCGCGATGGCGCCCAGGGGCCGGGGGTTAAGTTTTCCTCGGACGACCAGTTGCAGGTTGTCCGGGCGCTGGACGCGTTGGGCATTCTGTATATTGAGGGCGGCCAGCCCGGCTCGAACCCCAAAGCGGTGGAGCTTTTCGAGCGGGCCCGCGATCTGGACCTGAAACATGCCAAAATGGCGGCCTTCGGCAGCACGCGGAACCCCAAGTCCGCCGTGGAGGACGACGCCAACATCAAGGCCCTCCTGAGCGCCCAGACCGAGATTGTCACCATTTTCGCCAAGTCTTCCCCCTCCCACGCCGAAGAGGTGCTTCGGGTCAGCCTGGACGAGAACCTGAAGATCGTGGAAGAGTCCGTGGCCTATCTGAAGGCCCAGGGCCGCCGGGTCTTCCTGGACGGCGAGCATTTCTTCGACGGCTACTTCGAGGATTCCGAGTACGCCCTCAGTGTGCTGGAGCGCGCCTGGGGCGCGGGGGCCGAGGTGCTCATTCTTTGTGAAACCAACGGCGGGCGCCTGCCCCATGACATCGCCGAAGCCACCCGGGCCGTGCGCGCGCGCCTGAAAGACGCCCAGATCGGCATCCACACCCACAACGACTCCGGCTGCGCCGTGGCCAATACCCTCGCGGCCGTCCGCGAAGGGGCCGTCCACGTCCAGGGCACCATCAACGGGTATGGGGAGCGCACCGGGAACGTGGACCTCTGCTCCGTCATCCCGAATCTGCAGCTCAAAATGGGCTACGACGTCATCACGCCCGAGCAGCTTCGCCAGCTCACCCACACGGCCCACCTGGTGGCCGAACTGGCCAACATGACCCCCCGCGACCACGCCCCCTTCACCGGGCGCGACGCCTTCACCCACAAGGGTGGCATGCACGCCGACGCCGTGCGCAAGAAAAAAGCGAGCTACGAGCACATCGACCCCGAGCTCATCGGCAACCGCACCCACATCGCCGTCAGCGAGATGTCCGGCCGCTCCAGCCTCATGCAGAAGTCCGTGGAGTTCGGCATCACCCTGGAGCGGGACGATCCCGCCACGAAAAACATTCTGGAGCAGGTCAAGGTGCTCGAAAGCCAGGGCTACGAATTCGAAGGGGCCGATGCCTCCCTCGAACTCATCATGCGCAAGGCGACCGGCGCCTACCGCCACTTCTTTACTACCCACGCCTTCCACACCCACATCAACTACAGCGCCAACGGCGACCGCACCCTTTCCGAGGCCACCATCAAGATCGAGCTGCCCGACGGCCAGATTATGCACACCGTGGCCGAGGGCGACGGCCCCGTGGACGCCCTCAACATGGCCCTCCGCAAGAGCCTGGAGCCCATCTACCCCGAGCTGGGCGACGTCCATCTGGACGACTACAAAGTCCGCATCCTCGACGGCCAGCTCGCCACCCAGGCCAAGACCCGGGTGCTTATCGAGAGCAGCGACGCCGACCAGTCCTGGAGCACCGTGGGCGTGTCGGAAAACATCATCTCCGCGAGCTACCGCGCGCTGGTGGACAGCATCGAGTACAAGCTGCTGCGCACGCGCGGGCATGGGTGAATCGAAGGGACCATCGCAAACAGGATCTTGGACATTCATGTCCGAGGCAAAGCGTTCTCCGGCTTGGAAAATGTCGTTGAATGTGTGGTTTAGTCTGGATTCCCAACGTAACATCTCCGGTATGCGGAGATCGCGCACACGCCAACGGGCCGCCCGAACAATCAAGTGGGTTCTGCCTCGGACATGAATGTCCAAGATCCTGTTTGCAATGACGATTTCCGTCAAGCGTCGCCACCTGTTGCGCATCCGTATTGCAAACGAGACAACATCGGGAAACACTTATTCCAGCGGCAGATCCTGGTGCGGACTCTTGAGCGCTGGGGCTTCCTTTCGCCGCAGGTGGGTGAACTATGAATCTCTACTGGGAAAAAATGATCGAATTCCCGCTCTTCGTATTGCTAGGCGGTCTGGCGCTTGATTGGTCGATTCTCCATGCGCCGATTCTGTTTCTTCCCTTGATCGTGATTTACCCCGTCATTGTTATTCTGATGGCGCGCGATCCCCTGATGGATTGCCCTCACTTCTTCTACCGCGCGCTGGTTAGCGGGATTGCCGTGGCAATATCCTGTTGGCTTCAGCGTTGGCCACTACAGTTCATGGTTATTGCAGCCATCTGGTTGACGGGTCCGAACTATACGGCGGAGCGGGCACGCCTTCGGCGCTTCTGGGCAAGTGTCCGGGGACGGGTGCGCACCCGCGTGTTCGGTCAATCGCGGAGCAACGACCTCTAGAGCGGGATATTGTGAAGCTGATCGGCTATCCGGCCGCCTTTATTTTTGGGGCCCTGGCGACTGATGGCGGAATCGGTGGCTGCATTCCGTTGGAATACGCGCTCGCCATACGGTGCCCAAGGATTACTCTGAGCGTTGACCCTTGGACTTGTGGAGGGCCTCCAATTCTTTCCTTATCGTGAAACGATACTGGGCAAGTACTCTGGGCAGATCACGCCCTTGTCGAATCACGGCGACGATGGCAATTTGCCCCGTCTCAAGCGGAACATAAATCAGAAAGTGCTCTCGCGCGGGGTAGGCGTGAAGAATGGCGTCGCCGGTCAGGTCGATTCGCGAAGGCAGGCTGGTGTAGTTGGCGGCAATTTTTCGGGCCGACGCGTCCAAATCCGAGAAGTAGGCCTCGGTAAGTTTCCTTCCCCATCGCTCCAACGACCACCGCTTCGCCTCCCGGAGGTGATTTCGTGCCGTGGGCGAAAGGACATAGCCGCACTCTTTCCGGGCCACCCGAGTCTAATCCTCGTTCAGAATATCGAGAATGGACTCGTTCGCAAATCGCCCTTCCGACACTTCCCGGATGCCCTGAGCAATGTCCGCCGCGATTTTCCAATCCTGCATGTCGCGCCGGATTAGATCACGAACGTACTCGCTGGGCGTCGAATAAAGACCCCCGTCACCTGTGCGGGAATCGACAAAACGTCGCAATTCGTCTGTCAAAGATAGATTCAGGCTGCTGGCCATAACCATGAACTCCAATTTTATTTGCCGTACGACAATCCTATCAGCGATGGCAATATTTGTCAATTATCGCCACGTGACCACGCATGGTGTTGTAATCCAAGCGACCTCGGCGTACACTCAACCCAGCGGCTGATCCTGGTGCGGACTCTTGAGCGCTGGGGCTTCCCTGCGCCGCAGGAGCCTGACTTATGACGAAGGACATCGCGAAAATCATTGGCTATCCGGCCTTTATCTTTCCAGGGGCCGTGGTGGTGGACCAGTCCCTGCACTATGCGCCTCTCATCTTTTTCTGTGCGCTCGCGGCATACTTCATTGGGACGTTCGTGATTGCTTTCGACCCCGCGATCCTTCGTGTACCACACACGCACCTGCGGATGAGCATGGGTGTGCCGGGGCTGATTATGATTTTGTTGTACGTGTTGGAACTACGAGTCATCGGATTGTTTCTGGTCTGGTTGCCGTTTGTGGCTGTCACGACCTGTCTCTTGGTGGCACGGCAGAGAGATCCCTGGTGGAAAGACCGGGAAGAACGGGCCTATAACCGCGTGTTCGGCCAATCGCGGAGCGACGACCTGTGAGACGGGATATTGCGAAGCTGATCGGCTATCTGGCCTTTGTCATCCTGGGGGCCGTGGTGGTAGATGGGGCAACCAAGCAATTCCCTTGGCTTTTCGTTCCTCTGATGCTGATGTATCCGTTGGTTATCATGCTATTGGCGAGCGATCCGGCGGCGTATCAACTTCCTTTCATTGGCCGCCTAATTGTCCTCGCAATTCTTGCCGTAGCCGCGTGGTGGATACAGATTTGGCCGTTGTACATAGGCTGGATGATGGCTGCTCATACCATGGGGTTATTCGCGTGGGCCAGACCCGGAGCCGACGTATTCGGCCAATCGCGGAGCGACGACTTTTGAAACGGGATATTGCGAAGCTGATCGGCTATCCGGCCTTTGTCATTCTCGGGGCCTTTGCGATTGATGGTGGAATCGATCAATTGCCCTATGTATTTGGACCACTGATGGTGCTCTATCGGCTTATCATCGTGCTGTTGGCGAGTGATCCGGCGGTGTATCGACTCCCCTTCAAGTACCGCTTGGTTGTATTCGCGGCGCTTGCTGTGGCGGTGTGGTGGTTTCAGAACGGGCTGCTGAATCTGGGTTTCTGGCTGGCCTGCTTTGCCATGAGCTTTATTGATCCCGAGGGCCGGGCCCGGAGCCGACGTGTCCGGGCGTGGATCAGGGGTTTGTCGCACAACGTGTGAGGGCGGCGGGCGGAGCAGTCCCTTGTGGCGCTTCAGCGGACATGCACCGTGTCCGAGAATTTACCCCCCCTACCCCCCTGCAAGCGGGGGGACAAGAGTACCGCTCTGAAATGTTAGGTTCCCCCCGCTTGGGCCTGTCGATTTATACTCAAATCCGACTTCTTAATCATATTTCCGGACTTCTGTCATTCCCACGAAAGTGGGAATCCAGAGGCCGAGCAAGGTTAATTTCGCGAAATTTCTGGATTCCCGCATGCGCGGGAAAGACAGCCTCCTTATAGTTTCTGAATTTTGTTGCCCATATCGTCTCCCGGCATTAAATCGACGGGCCCGCTTGCGGGGTCCAGGGGGTAGCCCCGTGCGGTTCACCGGGCGACGCTGTCCCCAAAACAAAGCCCTCCTTCATCGAAGGAGGGCTTGGCATATGATCGGTTTTCGGTGGGGCTTACTTGGCCCACTTTACTTCGGGCGGCGTGGCGTAGTTGGCGAAGCGCTCGGCCACTTCGGCTTTCTTCACGTCGCCACTGTGCACGTAGACGCGGTGCTTGAAGGAGAGTTTCTCCTTGTTCTTGATGATGGTGTCGCCATTTTCCGTGGGGAGCAGGCCCTTGTTGTATTCCTTCTCCTTGAAATAGGAATAGCCGAAGGGGTTGGCGCCCATGAGGCCGTAGCTGCGCACGTGCCAGCTCGTGGGGTAGCGCAGGTTGGAAGGGTTGTCGAAGACGGCCAGACCGCGCCAGCCGATGCCGTCCATCTGGCCGGAATAGTCGCACCACGGGGAGGGTTTGCCCCAGAGGGTCTCTTCGCCCACGTCGCCCTGGGCATTGGTGATGACGCCGGCCTCATAGGAGAGCTCCGGACGCATGCGAATGGCGACCATGCCGCCTTCCTTGGTGTCGCTGAAGAGCACGGTGCCGTAGTCCGCCGTGAAGGTGACGAGGGTGTCGATGAGGCGGCCGCTCTCGGGCGTGGCGTAGAAGCGGTATTCGCGCTCTTCGGTCAGCAGGGGCTTGTGGTCCTTGTCCTGCCACACGTTCTTCGCCTTCACCCAGCCGTAGGCATCGCCCGAGCCAAAGGTGACTTCGCCGCTGTGCTGGAAGCCGGAGTTTTCACCTTCCGCCCAGCAATCCCAGGTGGCCGGCTCGGCGCCGGGGGCCGCATTGGGATCGACCAGACTGACCTCGCCATAGGCGGCCCACATGGATTTGTGGTGGGGGTGGTCCTTGCCGCGCTCGCCTTCAAGCGGGGCCATGGGGAAGTCGCGGGTTACGCCGACCTGACCCTCCGAATTTACAGGCCAGAGGAAGGGCTTCTTGTTGTCGTTGGAATAGTGGTAGCTCGTGAAGTGCACGTCGTCGATGAAGACATCCACGATGGGCTTGTCGGCCTGCTGCTCCAGCCGGACCTTGGGCGAGATGGAGTCCGTGGCGGGTTCCACCAGAACGGTGTAGGTGTGCTCCGTGCCGGGCATGGCGCCTTCGGGAATGAAGACAAACTCCCCGTCGCGCAGGGTGGCCGGGAACTTCTTCGCCGTCTTGGCCTCTTCCACCACGATGCGGCCTTCCGGAGCGGCGCCGTCATAGGCAATGGCCACGGGCGAATTGGCGAGCTTTGTGTCGCCGGTCTTCAGGGTGATTTTGGCATTGGCGAGGCCTTCGGCTCCGGCCAGGGGCGCGACCGCCAGCAGCAGCGCCAGGCATCCACAGGTACGTTTACGCATTCGATATTCTCCTCGTTACACGTTCGGCTTGCATCCCGACAGGGCGGCCCTGGGCCGTGGCACGGCCATGCAAACCAGCGGACAGTAGACCCCCGGACCGCTTCGCGAGTTTCCAATCGGCCGCGGCGGGACGGGCGGGCCTGGGAACGGGCCGGGGTCCCCCGCCAGCCGGAATACCCAGCAATTCAGGCAATAAACCGTCGGCCACTCTACCATAACCCCGGGGGAGGTGCAACGTCGAAACGGCGCCCCCTTTCGTGACATTTCGCCTGTTTCCCGGTAAAGTAGTACCAGTACGTCTTGTTACGAAAGGATTTTTTTCATGGTACGCGCGGCATGGGTCACAGTGGTATGCGCCGGCACGGCGCTTCTGGCGGGGTGCAACGCAGAGCCCCGCCACGAGGCCTTTGCCGCCTCCACCCGCGAAAAAGCCACGGGCTTCCTCGATAAGGCCGCGCCGCTGGACGGCAAGGCCGCGCGCTACGCCCTCTACGTGCCCGAAGACTACGATCCGGAAAAAACCTGGCCCCTTATCGTCTTTCTCCACGGATCCGGCGAGCGGGGCGATGACAATCTCAAGCAGACCGATGAGGGCATCGGCCACGCCATCCGCCTCCACCGGGACCGCTTCCCCGCCCTCGTGCTGATGCCCCAGTGCCCCGACGGCGCCTTCTGGGACAAAGCCGTACCCGCCATCGAAGCGGCCATGGACCAGGTGCGGGCGGAGTACAACGTGGACCCGAAGGCCATCACCCTGACCGGACTTTCCCTCGGCGGCTATGCCACGTGGATCTGGGGCGCATCGAAAACCGACACCTTTGCCGCCCTCATGCCCATCTGCGGCGGCGGCAATCCGGCGGACGTCCTCGGCAAGATGGACGAGAAAGAAGCCGCCAGGTTCGGCACGATGGAAGAACGCGTCCAGGCCCTCAGCACCGTGCCCATCTGGGCCTTCCACGGCGCGGACGACGATGTCGTCCCGCCCGAGCGCTCACGGGAGATGGTGAAGGCCGTGAAAGACGCGGGCGGCGACGTGAAATACGACGAACTGAAAAACACCAACCACAACAGTTGGGACGCGGCGTATGGGGACGAAAAAGCCATCAAGTGGCTGCTGAAGCAACGGAAGAAATAGCGGGGAGGGGCTGGGGCCTATGAGGCCAATGGGTCATATGACACGACGCTAATCAACCCCGGGTGCCACCTCAATCTCGCCTCCGGCGAGTTTGGGTCTTAGATCCGCCGGAGGAGGATGCCAAGAGGGAGACGAGCTTGGGCACTAGAAATGGCCCCAATCCGGCTCGTTAGCTTTCATCCCCCGAAGGACTGCGAAACTCAAACACATCCCGAATCCACTGAAGAAATACCGCCGCCTGCTCGCTACTCGGATCGAGAATCTTCTTCAATACCGCCTGCCCCAGCGGAACTCCCGGCGGGTCGTTCCACGCAAGATAGCTGTGGATTCGGGCCTTGTCCAAATGCACGTCCTTAAAACGCGAAGATTCCGAAATTTCGGTCTTCACGAAGTCGGTCTGAGCAAGCGCCCGTTGCCAGATGGGGTTCTCGCCACGTTGTGGGACGCACATGCCGAGAAAAGTCTCCAGCATGCCCGCCTGCTGATTGTCCGGCATGATCCAAACGCCGATGCGGGGAATCACGGCGGAAGCGGAATTCAGGATGGTTCCGGTCGGCGAAGGGATCGGCGGCGGCTCGTGCCCGTTTAACCGTAGCGTGGCCGCCACGGAGCGCCAGCGATCAATTGGGTTCTCATCGGCATCCACGACCAGCGCAAGCGCCTTGCAGTCGTCCAGCATTTCAATGTCGGCAAGGGTTTTGGCAAAATCCTTGGCCTCGTCGATCCCGCCCGACGACACAATGTCCAAGTTTACCTCGCTATCGCGCCACCGCAGCGAAAGTGTTTGTTTCTCCTTTGCACGGAACTCTGTGAGTTTAAGTCGATTGAAGAATCCAGCAATCGTATGTAAATCGTCCATCCCCTCTACAAGAATGACGTGCCGCGCGTCGAGTGCCACTAACGGACCTCCCTGCCGAGTTCCAGTCGGCGAGAAAGCTTGGAACTGCTCAGCGTTTCTGCTCGGACTCCTTCATCGCCTCTGGTCAGACGAATTAGAACCATTTCATCAGCCGCGTTCTCCGAGACTACTTCAAAAGCTTCGACGCAGTCATTCGAATGCGAAGTGGCGAACACCTGAATATTCAGGATAGTCGCAAGTTCCAACACAGTTTCCCAAGCCATCGCTTGTACGGAATAATGTAGTCCATTCTCGAATTCATCAATGAGCAGGAAGCCATTCTCCGCGTTGACTAATGCAAGCATGATTTCAAATATGCGCGTCACGCCATCGCCAAGCCCATGCAAGGGGATTGGCCGATCAATTCCAGATACTCGAATAACTGGAAAACGCCCTAGTCGCCCACCTTGAATAAAGTTAATTCGATCAATGCGAGGCTCTATTAGTTTGAGCCCTCTAAGTACAAATTCTTCTTTATCTGTTAGTGCGATGTTGTCCCAAAGACTGGCCGTACTGAAGGACTCTATGCTATCGAGGGTACTGGAGCCCAGAGAGACGCACGGTATGTTTACCTGCTTCTCCCGGAATCGCGGTTCTCGAAATCTTTGTCTACGATATCTTGAGTAATACGCTGGAAGAGACAAATAGACCGATTTCTGGGGAGAATCGAAGCTAAGTTCAAGGACTTTAGTTCTCGTAAACAGACTGTCCAGTTGCTGTTGAAGTCCCGGAAGGTTTTCCTGCTCCATCTCCTTCTCTATTATTGAGATTGACAAGGTCGCACCGTTACCAACAATTTCAATGCGATCTCTTACTAAATCAATTGTTGGATAACCGGCAAACAGGCATAGGCATCCCAATAGCGAGTTATCGCCCTGGCGTTCGTCCCGTTCAGGTTTTATTTCATTGTCTGGCAATAGCGACTCATCCCGTGCTTCTATAATGTCCAGGAGTGCGTTTGCATCTGTGCGTGAAGCCCAAAGGCGAACTGCTTCTAGAAGCGAGGACTTCCCAACATTGTTTCGACCCGTTATCAGGTTAAGTCTGCCGAGCTTTTCGACGTGAACGTTCTCCAGAGAACGGTAGTTCTTTATGTCGAGAGTATTCAGTTTTAAATTACTCACTTCAGACCCTTTCTGGGGCGAATGGAAGACCGTCCAAGACGCGCTGGGTACAACAAGCCATGAATCAACAGCCGGAGTCAACCGGCTAGATGATTGTATCCTGATCGCGCTGTTAGACGATAACTCTACCCCAACAACCCCGCCAGCGCCTTGAACCTTGGCGCCAGCGCGCCGTAGAGCGCCTGGTACTCGTCGAACCACGGATCATAGGCCTTCACCGCGGCGGCATTGGGCTCCAGGCGGCTGATCTCTTTGATGATCGCGTCACAGCCTTCTTCCACCGTGCCATACATGCCCGCGGCCACGCTGGCGAGGATCGCCGCGCCGTAGGCCGGGCCTTCGTCCACGTTGATGGTGACCATGGGCGCGCTGCCGGTGTCGGCCATCATCTGGCGCCAGACCTTGCTGCGCGCGCCGCCGCCGGAGGTGCGCACTTCGGCCACGGCCACGCCCATGCCGCGCATGATCTCCAGGCTGTCGCGCATGCCATAGGCCACGCCCTCCAGGACGGCCCGGCTCATGTGGGCCTTCGTGTGGCGCAGAGAAAGGCCAATGAAAGCGCCCTTCGCATCCGGGTCTTTGTGGGGCGTGCGTTCGCCAGTGAGGTAGGGCAGGAAAACCAGGCCCTCGGAGCCGATGGGGATTTCGGCGGCGGCGGCCGTGATGTATTCGTAGGGGTCTTTGCCACTTTCCTTGCCCTGGGCGATTTCCGCCTGGCACAGGGTATCGCGGTACCAGCGCAGGGAGCCACCGGCGCTGAGCATGACGCCCATCACGTGCCATTTGCCGGGCACGCTGTGGCAGAAGGTGTGGACGCGCCCGAGGGGGTCCGTGCTCACGTCGTCGGCAAAGGCGAAGACCACGCCGCTCGTGCCAAGGGACGAGGAGATTATGCCCTTGCGCACGATGCCGCAGCCTACGCCGTTGGCGGCCTGATCGCCGCCACCCGCCACCACGGGGATGCCCGCGGGCAGGCCCGTCTTCGCGGCGGCCTCGGCCGTCAGCGTGCCGGTCACCTCGGGGCCTTCATAGGCGCGGGGCACGAAATCCGTGTCGATGCCCAGGATGCCCATGAGTTCCGTGTGCCACTTGCGGTTCTTCACATCGAAGAGGAGCGTGCCCGAGGCGTCGGCCACATCCGTGGCAAATTCGCCCGTGAGCAGCAGGCGGATGTAGTCCTTGGGCAGGAGCACCTTCTTCACTCGCTCGTAGTTTTCCGGCTCGTTGTCCCGCAGCCAGAGGATCTTCGGCGCGGTGAAGCCCGTGAGCGCGGGGTTGGACACCATCTCGATAAGACGCGCCTCGCCCACTTTCGACGTGATGGCGTCGCACTGGGCGGCGGTCCGCTGGTCGCACCAGAGGAGCGCGGGACGGATCACGTTGTTGTCTTTATCCAGGAACACGCTGCCGTGCATCTGCCCCGTGAGGCCGATGCCCTTGACCTCCTTCGCGTCCACCTTGCCCGCCAGCTCCGCCAGGGCCGCAAAGGCCGCCCGGTTCCAGTCCGCAGGGTCCTGCTCGGCCCAGTTGGGCTTTGGCGCGTGCAGGGGATACTCCACCAGGGCCGAGGCGAGGAGTTCGCCCTTTTGGTTCATGGCGATGGCTTTGGTGCCGCTGGTGCCCACGTCGAGGCCGATGACAATACCCATGGTGTGTGCTCTCCTTGTTGGTTGGGGCTAAGTTATACCGATCAGTGGCGCGGCTGCGCAAGGGAACCAGGGGCCAATCAGACGGATCAGACCGATCCGACTGATCTGATCGGTCTGATCCGTCTGATCCGTCTGATTTTCTCCGAACCCCGGCGTTCTTCCGGTGTCCAAAGTGGTATCGAGCGACCCAAAACCCCAACCCGGGAGGCAACATCCCATGAAACTGCATCATTTTGGCCTGATCGCGGCCACCTTGGCCCTTGGCGCCTGGCTGATACCCGGCGATACCGACCCGAGCCCCTTCACGCCCGCCTACGCCCAGGAAAAAAACGCCCCCGCGTGGGTTGATCGGGAAAACTTCCAGATCCGCTCCGAAATTGGCGGCCTGGCGGTCCACGCGAGCATCAACAATCCCAAAAAGACGCCCGCCAACGAGCTTTTCCGCGTGGCCATCGTGGGGATGAACGGCCAGCAGCGCCTGGAGGCCTCCAGACGGCTCACCCTGAAGCCGGGCGCAAACGAGGTCGTGCTGCCCTTCATCGGACGCCTGCAGGATGGCCAGCAGGCCGACAGCCTCGTGAACTACACCTTCGGCTCCGGCGACCATCGCGAGGAGGGCGGCTTCCTCTTCATCGACACCATCGCCCAACTGGAAACGCGGTTGGTCGGCTTTCCCGACCTCATCGCGGGCAGTACCGCCGGGCTCCAGCTCGTGGCGCTGAACCATGCCACGGGTGAGCCGGTCCCCGGTGCGGAGGCCACCCTCACCCTCGTGCGCGATGCGAAACGCATTCCCCTTTTCAGCGGCACCACCAACGCCGATGGCGGCCTCGACGCCGCCTTCACGGTAAAACCGGAAGACGCGGGCAAAGGCCAGATTGAAATCACGATGACGGCGGCGGGCTACGGCGAGGATCGCCTGGAGCAGCCGGTCAACGTGCAGCGCAAGGCCAAGATTCTCCTCAGCACCGACAAGCCTCAGTATCAGCCGGGCCAGTTCATCGAGATGCGCGCCCTGTGCCTCAATGCGGGCACGCTGAAGCCCGCCGCGGAGAGCGCCCTCACCTTCGAGGTGATGGACGGCAAGGGCAACAAGGTCTTCAAGGAGTCTCCGAAGACCGACGCCTTCGGCATCGCCTCCGCGCGCTTTCAACTGGCCACCGAGGTCAATCTCGGCGGCTACATCGTCCGTGCGATCCTGGGCGAGGACCAGAGCGAGAAGCAGGTGCAGGTGGATCGCTATGTATTGCCCAAGTTTGAAATTGAAGCCACGACGGATCGGGAATTCTATCAACCCGGCGAGACGCTCAAGGGCGAAATACAGTCGGATTACTTCTTCGGCAAGCCCGTGGCGGGGGGTGCGGTGAAGATCACGGCCTCCACCTTCGCCGTGAACTTCGAGACCTTCGCGGAGCTGGACGGCACGCTGGACGAGGACGGCCACTGGTCCTTTACCCTGCCCCTGCCCGCGCACTTCGTGGGCACGGAGCTGGAGCAGGGCCAGGCTTCGGTGCGGCTGGAGGTGGAAGTGACCGACACGGCGGATCACGCGGAGCAGAAGACCGTGATGAAGCCCGTGGCGGGTTCGGCCATGCAGATCCACGCCATTGCCGAAGGCGGCAACCTGGCGCCGGGCGTGGAAAACGCCGTGTATGTACTGGTGGCCCGGCCCGACGGCACACCGCTGGAAGGCGCCAACGTGACCGCAACGAGCCCCCAGGCACAGGGTGAACTGCGCGCGACCACCGATGCCCTGGGCGTGGCGACGCTGCGCTTCACGCCCCAGACCGGCCCAGTATCGCTAACGCTCGACGTTCAGGAGAAATCGGGCCAGCGCGGAAGCGCCCAGGCCACGCTCGAAACCGAAGTTGGCGCCAACGCCCTCCTCGTGCGCACAGACAAGACCCTCTACCAGGCGGGCGACACGCTCCACGCGGAAGTCATTGCCACGAAGCAGCGGGGCAACGTCTACTTCGACCTCGTGCGTGAAGGGCAGACCGTGATGACGCGCAGTGGCAAAATCGAGAACGGCAAAGCCACACTGGATCTGGATCTCGATCCGGGACTCATGGGCAGCGTCGTGCTCCACGCATACATGTTTTCACCCACCACGGATCTCATCCGCGACACGCGCCTGCTCTACATCAATCCCGCGGATCAGTTAAACCTGGCCATTTCCATGGATCACGACACCTACCGGCCCGGCGAAGAGGCCACGCTGAATTTCGCCGTGACCGACATGCAGGGCAATCCCGCCGCCGCCGCACTGGGCATTGCTATCGTGGATGAAAGCGTCTTCGCGCTCCAGGAACTCCACCCCGGCCTGGAGAAGATCTTCTTCACCCTGGAGCAGGAGATCATGAAGCCGCGCTACGAGATTCATGGCTTCCACTTCGACGACATCATCAAGGATCCCGGCCAGCCGATTCCCCTGCCCCGCCCTGTGCCCATGATCTGGGACGACCAGCAGCAGGAAGCGGCAAAGGTGCTTCTCGCCTCGGCGGAAGCGCCCCCGGCCCCGCCCATCCACCAGAACAGCTTCACCGCGAAACGCAGCGCCACGGAGAGCGCCCTGGCCGAGCGCTTCGCGGCGGACATGAAGCGCGTGCAGGACGCCGTGCGCCGCTATCTTGAAAAGCACGACTGGAAGGCACCCGCGGATGTGGAAGATACGCTCTTGCGCCAGAAATACCTGGCGCCCCGCGAGCTGGAAGATCCCTGGGGCAACCGCTACGTCTTTGATTTCTCCCAGCTTCAAAATACCGGTGGCTGGTTCCAGATGCGCTCAAAAGGCATGGACGGCCTCGAAAACACGAGCGACGACATCACGCAGGACCTGCCCTGGGTGCAGGCGAAGTTGGGCGCCATGGTCGGTGGGTTTGGCGGTGGTGGCGGATTCGGCGGTCGTGGCGGCGGCGGATTTGGCGGCGCCGTACGGCGCTTCAAGAATGCCGTGGCCGATGTGGCCATGCCCATGGCCGCGCCCGTGCCGGAGATGGCCGCCGTTGCCGCAGAATCGCCACGGGTCGAAGCACTCGAATCGGACAAAGAGAGTTCGGGTGCCGCGCCCATCCGCATTCGCGAGTATTTCCCCGAGACGCTCCTCTTCGAGCCCGCGCTCATCACCGACGGTCAGGGTCGCGCCACCATGGCCGTGGGCCTGGCGGACAGCATCACCACCTGGCGCATGACCACCATGGCCTCCAGCGCGACGGGCGCGCTGGGCAGCACGGAGACGCCACTGCGCGTATTTCAGGAATTCTTCGTGGACCTCGACCTGCCCGTATTCCTGACGCAGAACGACCGCGTTTCCATCCCCGTGGTGCTCTACAACTACCTTGAAGAAGCCCAGGACGTGCGCCTGGTTTTTGAGGCGGCCGACTGGTTCACCCTGGAGGGTGAGTCGGAAGTCACCGTAAACATGGCTCCCGGCGAAGTGCGCTCCATGTATTTCCCTATCCAGGTGAAGCAACTGGGTATGCACAAACTCACGGTCTTCGCCCACGGCAAGACCATGCAGGATGCCATCCGCCGCGAGGTGGAAGTGGCGCCCGATGGTGAGAAAATGGAGGAGAGCATCAGCGATCGCCTCTCGGCCACCGTGGACCACACCATCACCATCCCCGAAGGCAGCGTGGCGGGCGCGCAGAAGATCCTCGTGCGCGTGTATCCCGGCGTCTTCAGCCAGATCGTGGACGGCCTCGACAGCATGCTCCAGATGCCCTCGGGCTGCTTCGAGCAGACCAGCTCCACGACCTATCCCAACATCCTCATCGTGCAGTACATGACCGAGACGGGCCAGATTAACCCCGAGCTGCAACTGAAGGCCGAGGGCTTCATCAATGCGGGCTATCAGCGCCTCTTGACCTATGAAGTGCCCGGCGGCGGTTTCTCCTGGTTTGGCGATCCGCCTGCGAACAAAGTACTCACGGCCTGGGGCCTGAAAGAGTTCTACGACATGGCCAAAGTGCATGAAGTGGACCCGAACGTGATGGAGCGCACCCACGCGTGGCTCACCAGCCAGCAGGAGTCCGACGGACACTGGTCGCCCGATGCGAACTATCTCCACGCAGAATCCTGGGGCAACATCCAGAGCGGCGATCTCCTGGTCACGGCCTACATCGCCGACGCGCTCTTGACCAACGGCCAGCGCGACGACAAGGTGGATCGCGCCATGCAATACATCAAGGCCAACTGGCGCAAGGCGGAGGACGCCTATACCCTCGCCCTCGTCGCGAATGCCCTGGTGTCGTGGAACAAGAACGACGCCGATGCCGGCGCGGTGCTGGAGAAACTCCACGGCATGAAAGTGACCGAGGACAAGACCACGCACTGGAAGGGCAGCGCCACGGTCACCTTCACCCACGGCGATGCGGCCGACGTGGAAGCAACGGCCCTCGCTCTCATCGCCTTCATGAAAGCCGGGAAATACGCCGACACCACCACCGAGGGCCTGACCTGGATCATCCAGAAAAAAGAAGCCAGCGGCCACTGGGGCTCCACCCAGTCCACCATCCTCGCGTTGAAAGTGCTGACCCTCTCGCTGCAACACCAGACCAAAGACGTGAACGCCAGCATACGCGTGCTCGTGAACGACGCCGTGGTGAGCGAGTTCAAGGTCACCAACGAAGACGCCGACGTCATGCGCCTTGTTGATGCGGGCGAACAGACCCGGGCGGGTGCCAATAAAGTCCGCATCGAGTTCAGTGGCGAGGGCAGCCTGCTCTACCAGGTCGTGGGGCGCCACTACACCCCCTGGACACAGAAACAGGCAAAGCAGGAGCCCTTCAGCATCAGCGTGGACTACGACAAGACCGCGCTGGCCGTGAACGATCTCGTCACCGCGAAGGTGACCGTGAAGAACAACATGCCGGCCCAGACCGAAATGACCATCGTCGATCTCGGCGTGCCCCCGGGCTTCCAGGTCGAGCGCGCCGATCTCGATAAACTCGTAGAGGCGAAGACGATCACCCGCTACGACGTGGCCGGACGCCAGATCATCCTCTACTTCGACGCGATCCAGGCCAACGCCACCGTCGACTTCAGCTACGGCCTCCGTGCGAAATTCCCGCTCAAGGCCCAGACCCCGGCCTCCCGGGTCTACGCCTACTACAACACCGAACTGGAGGCCAGCGCGGCACCGGTGACGCTGGAAGTGAAATAAATAGTAGAGCAGGTGGACAAAGTTACTCGCCCCTCCGCCAAGTCGGCGGAGGGGCCTTCTGCGTCTCCGCGTTGACGATCGCCACCCGAACCACAAAAAGGAAAGCGCAAGTTGGGAGCGCCGGCATCCCTGCCGGCAGATATGTGGAAACAGACCCGAACACGCGCCCAGTTCCCGCCCGAAGGAAAGAGGCCGGATTCACATCTCGCGCGCCTTCGGCGCACGTGCCGGCAGGGATGCCGGCGCTCCCAGCTTGCGAATCTCTTTTGATGAGCCTCGAACATCGCCTTAGCGCCGGGACTTTCAACCAACCACTTGAAAACAAAGCTATATACTGATAGCTTAATCGTATAAAAGCCTTACCTCTATAGCGAATCAACACTCGGAGACTACATTCTATGCGCGGCTGGTATTCTCGGGGCTACCTTCCTCACTGCGACGAGCCGGGCCGGGTTCAATTCATCACATTCCGACTGCATGACTCCATGCCGAGAGAAGTTCTCGACGCCTACGACGAGGCGCTGCGTCGAAAAGAGTTTGACGAGCTGGAACGAATGCGCAAGATCGAGCGTTATCTCGACAAGGGGCATGGAGCCTGCTGGCTGCGCAATCCCGCCATCGCCCAGATGATCGTGGACGCACTGCACTATTTTGACGGACAGCGCTATCATCTCAACGCGTGGTGCGTCATGCCCAACCATGTACACACACTTATTGAAACAATCGAAGGCCACTCGCTCGATAGCGTAACGCACTCCTGGAAGTCCTATACCGCGCTACAAGCGAACCGAATACTGGGCCGCGGTGGCACGTTCTGGCAGCGGGAAGTATTTGACCGCTACATGCGCGGGGTCGTGCACTACCAGCGTACCCTCTTCTACATAGAAGATAACCCGGTTGCCGCCGGATTGGTTCACGCACAAGCGGACTGGCCCTTCAGCAGCGCGAGGCTCCGAACAGAAGATTCCTAAATTTGAATTCTCGGCCCCGACAACAAAAGTCATCCACAAGCTGGGAGCGCCGGCATCCCTGCCGGCAGATCCGCGGGACGCAACCCGAACACGCGCCCAGTTCCCGCCCGAAGGAAAGAGGCCGATTCACATCTCGCGCGCCTTCGGCGCACGTGCCGGCAGGGATGCCAGCGCTCCCAAGTTTCGCGTTTCGTTCGAATTGTTGAAGTGATACCGCCCGAGCCCGGTGCTATAATCGCCGCAAACCAACAAGGAGCGCGATTATGTCGGGACTACGTGGTGTTATCTGGATCGTTTTGTTGCTGTTGTTCACGGGACTGCCCGTGGGGGCGCTGGATCTCGGGTCGGCCGCCGGGCCGGTGTCCCTCGTGAATCTTGAAGGCATCCCGCGCACGATGGACAACTACGGCGACCGGCTAGGCACCGTGGTGGTGTTCTTATCCACGCGGTGCCCCGTGACCGAATCGCAGATCGCTGAAATCAACGAAACCCACGAACGCTATCGAACCGATGAAGTGCTCTTTGTCGGCGTGGTGTCCAAGGCTGAAGAAACACCAGAAGAAATCAAGACCTTCACGCAGAACCGGGGTGTGATATTTCCTGTGTACCGCGATCCGGAAGGCGCCGTCGCAAAGCAGTTCGGCGCGGAACGCACGCCGGAATTCTTCCTGCTGGATGATGCGGGGAAGCTGCTCTATCACGGCGGTCTGCGCGGCACCGATGGCGCGGCCAATCTGGATCTTGCGATTCAGGCTCTGATGGCCGACAAGCCGGTAACGGTGACGGAAACACCGATTCCCGGCACGCCGTTGCGTATTCCGGGCGAGAAGAAGGAAATCGACAATCCTTACGGTTCCATGCGTTTCTATTCCAGCTTCGTGTTTGACGAACTCCCCGGCGTGCCGGTGCAGCATTGCTCCACGTTGGCGGAAGCGCCCAATGGCGACCTGCTCTGTCTGTGGTATGGCGGGAGCTACGAATCCGCGGAGGATCAGGCCCTCTATCTCGCGCGTATGCCGAAGGGACAGCGCGTCTGGGAGACGCCGGAGCGCATGTTGTGGAACCCCGAACAACCTCCCGGCAATGCGGTCATATTCCGCACGCCGGACCATAAAGTCGGCATCGTCTGGGGCCGCATGGAAAAGAGCCGTCCCATGCGCCGGGGCACGGGCTGGGGCGAATGCCGCCTCTTCTATCGCACCTCGGCGGACAACGGTCGCACCTGGAGCGAAGACGCGGAGATCCCTGGACTCTTCGGATCGCTGCCGCGCAACGTGCCGCTGACCTTGAAAGACGGGCGATTCGCCCTCCCCCTCAGCGGAGAAACGAACGAAGGCCGGGGCTCTTATCTGTTGTTCCTCGGCTCTGATGGAAAAACCTGGACCCCGGGTGGCTTCGTGAACGGTGGCAGCCAGCCCACCGTCATTCAGCGCGACGACGGCTCACTCCTCGCCCTCTTGCGCCGGGATCCCCGTATTCCCATGGCCACTTCGTCCGACGGAGGCCAGACGTGGAGCGAGGCCACGCCAACGAACTTGAAGAACCCCGGCTCCGGCATCGCCATGACGAAACTGAAGAGTGGCCGCGTTGTCTTGATCTTTAACGACACGGATCAGTCCGATCGCTATCCGCTGAGCATTATCCAATCCACGGACGACGGCAAGACGTGGGAAGAACAGCGCACGCTGGAGGCCGACTGGGGCGAGTTTTCTTATCCCAGCATCATCCAGACGGATGATGGGATGATCCACGTCAGCTACACCTATCGCCGTTACACCATCAAGCATGTCGCCTTCGATGAGGGCTGGCTGGTTCACGAAGAACGTCCGAACTGATTGCGTGCAACCCCGGTCACAAGAGGAAATACACCATGCGAACATTCTCAGGCCTGATCGTGCGCGCTGCGCTGCCGGCTATCTCGCTAACCTGTAGCGGCCTCATATTCCCTTCTGCAGGCGCCGAACCCGCAATGAGCACTATCAAGTCCGCACCCGACGTGGTGATTCATGAAGGCGCCTATCCCGGCTGGCCCTGGATCTGCACCGGATCGGATGGAACGCTGTACTGCGCCTTTCGCGAAGGCACGGAACACGGCTTCGCTCCCTCCGGGAAAATCATGCTTTCCATAAGTCGCGATCACGGGAGAAGCTGGACCGAGGCCCGTACGGTGATCGATGCGCCGGAGATCGATGATCGGAATGTGGCCATCGAGCAATTGAAAGATGGGCGGCTATTCATGGTGTACAACACCTATACCCGCGATCTGAAATCCCAGACCATGGGTTCCTTCTCTTCGAACGGTGGCGAAAGCTGGTCCGCTCCCGCGCCCATCGGTCTCGACGAAACGCGCACCCGAGCCGCCGTCGTGGAGTTGTCGGACGGCTCCCTGCTCCTGCCCTACTACCGCGCCCCCGGCGACCAAAGTCTGGCGGCCCGATCAACGGATGGCGGGAAGACGTGGAAAACCACCGCTATCGAAAATACTGATCAATTCGTGGGCGACGAGTGGGACGTGCTGGAAGTTTCGCCAAGGCGGCTCATCGGGATTATTCGAAGCAGCGACAAGAGCGGCGACGGCTATTTCTGGGTCAGCGAGAGCCTGGATCTCGGCCAGACCTGGTCGCCCGCGCGGCGGACCAATCTGGTAAGTGCCCGCTATCCCAGCCCGGCGGAGATAACCCTGCAGCACGGAAAAGTGACAGTGATCTATCCAAACCGCCGCATGGAATCCGTGGCCGCGGCAACCACCTCAGATCCGACCTTCACCACGTGGGACGTGGAAGATCAACTACTCTGCTATCGCTATGGCCCCGAGGGTTCCACCATCCCCGATGGAAGCTATCTTTCATCCGTAAGCGTTGGGCCGAATCGCCGCCTGCTGGTGGACTACGAAATCCGCGAAGAGTCCAAAAGGATCACGGGGTATTTCGTGGATTTTCCGAAGAACTGGTAATGCAAGTTACACCAGAGATTGCACCTTTGAGGATCTTGGACATTCATGTCCGAGGCAGAGCGTTCTCCGGCTCGGAAAATATCGTTGAATGTGTGGTTCAGTCTGGATTCCCAAAGTAATGTTTCTGGTGTGCGCGGATCACGCACATGCCAACAGGCCGCTCGAACAACCGGTTGGGTTTTGCCTCGGACAAGAATGTCCAAGATCCTTGGTGGCCGTATCCACATAGGCCGTTGCCGTACTTGCCGCCATATTCTATCGCCCGATGCTCTGCGCCATGTTAGGATGGCTACTAAATCCAAGCTAATCCACCGGCTCTGCCGGTGAGAATTCATTAGGCTCTGCCGTTCCGCCGTCAATCTTTGTGACGATAATGCGGGAGGCTAACCGCCTTTGACAATATATCCTTCCCTCGTATTAGCTCCGAAGGAGCGGCATATCGTAGCCCAGGCGCGAGCGAAGCGAGTCCTGGGTAGGATAAGAAAACGTAATCAGCCCCAGCGGGGCGGCATAGGAAAGTCTGGATCGCGTTTGCAGTCTCTCCTATGTCACCCCTTGCGGGATTAGTCAATCCTCGTTCCCTATCCCAGGACTCGCTTCGCTCGCGCCTGGGCTACGATATGCCGTCCCTGCGGGACTAAAACCCAACGTGACTTTACATTCAATCCACCGCGGCCCCTCTTAGGGCCCTTCCTCATACCACCGGTTCTACCGGTGGTTACTGATTTCACCATTCCGCCCGCGGGGCGGCCCCTGGACCCGGCGATCCCCCCTGCGGCATAATCCCCCCGAGGCATGTTGGAAACCCCATTGGAGGGCAGGCAGATGAACACACGATTCGAGTACCTGTATCGAGACGGGCACAACTACAAGCAGTACAACGAAGTCGTGCTCGCAGGGAAATTCACCCTCGACCAACTGCGGCCCCATCTCTACGAGCGCAATCACTTCATGCCTTCCGAAGTGGGCCTCGACGACCTCCAAGAGTTTCCCTACCGCGATTGCGACCACATCTGGCACGAACTCGTATCGGCGGAGCCGACGGAAGATGCGCCGACAGTGGAGGTGACTGCGGAGGAACTGATAGAACGGTTTAAGAAGGCGGGGGCGGTGATTTGGGACACGGAGGCGGTGAATGAGCGGATGATGGAGATGGCGTGAGCATAGCGTAGATCTCGTAGTTAAAGTCATGTGGGAATCTGGTATGCCCGATAAGGATGGTTCCAAATGGACTCGCGACGAACTTCTCGTCGCAATCAATCTCTATTGCAAGACGCCCTTTGGGCGGATTCATATCCGCAATCCGGAGATCATTGCGCTGGCGACGTTGCTGGGGCGGACGCCGGGGTCGGTGAGTTATAAGCTGGCGAATTTTGCGTCCATCGATGAGAATCTGGATCGCAAGGGCGCGTCGAATGTGGGTAAGCTCGACCGGGCGGTGTGGGCGGAGTTCTTTGCGGACTGGGATGGGATGGTTTTCGAGAGCGAGCGGCGGATGGCGGCGTTGAAGGAGAAGTCCCTTGAGGAGGTGGTGCGGGAAGAGGCGGCGGTCGACGGGGAGGACATTGTTCTTCCCGAGGGCAAGACGCGGGAGGCGGTGGTGCGGCAGCGGGTGAATCAGGGCTTTTTTCGGCGGACGGTGTTGTCGTCGTATGACGGGGCGTGTTGCATCACGGGGTTGGCGGTGCCGGAATTATTGGTGGGGAGTCACATTGTGCCGTGGGCGGCGGATGCGGGGAATCGGACGAATCCTCGGAATGGGCTTTGTCTGAATGTGCTGCACGACAAAGCCTTTGACCGTGGGCTGATCGCGGTGGATGAATCGTATCGCGTGGCGGTGTCGTCGCGGGTGCGGAAGTTGGGGTTGGAACAGGCGCGCGCGGTGTTGGAGGTGGAGGGGGCGGCGTTGCGGATGCCGCGGCGGTTCTTGCCGGATCCAGGGCTGCTGGCGTGGCATCGGGAAAACGTTTTCAATTGACGATGGACAACGAAGAACAGACGAAACGCCCCTGACTTGGCGGGTATTGTGTCGGGCTGGGCGCTCAGGCGCAGGGCGGGAAACTCTGCCATCCGCTTCGCGGATTCGAAACGTGGAGATGCGTTTGCCGGGGGTTTCGCTGCGCTTCACCCCAGGCTAATGACTTCCGCTTCTACGAAGCTGGGTGCTTCACGGTTGCTCGGTCATTGAACGCGTCAGCGGACGAGATTTGGTGGGGTTCTACGAAGCTGGGTGCGCCGAGTCTGCACCGTGGTTGAACGCGGTACGGGGCGGTGTTGCGGATGCCGCGCCGGTTTCTTCCGGACCCGGCGTTGCTGGCGTGGCATCGGGAGCATGTCTTCAATGGACAATGGACAATGGACAACGAAGAAGAGACGACACGTCCCTGACTTGGCGGGTGTTGTGTCGGGCGGGGCGCTCAAGTGTTGGGCGAGATTTCAATTGGGTCCAATGCGTTCGAGGCGGAGGCGTTTTCCTATGGCTTGAGCGGCGCGTTGGAGGGTGTGCAGGGTCACGGAGGTATTACCGGGATCGAGAAGTCGCTCCAGGGCGGGACGGCTGGTGTTCATGCGGCGGGCCATGGGGGTCTTGGAAAGTCCTTCGGTCTCCATGGATTGACGAATCTGGATCGCGATGATCTCTTTGAGGGCCTGGGTCTCGCATTCCGCGAGGAGATTTTCTTCGGCGAGGAAATCGTCGAAGGAAGATCCGAGATGTTTGTTTGAGGGTGTCATGATTTTAGTATGCACCAGATCTGGCCCTTTTTCCAGCGGCGTTGTCCTGGTGCTGCGAAGGGGTTGGGGAACTTGGGAGCGCTGGCATCCCTGCCGGCATGCACCGGAGGTGCAATGTGAATTATGAATAGTGAATTATGGATTACAAATGCGGAACGCAGAATAGGGAATGGGGTCAAGTGTTTGGACGACGCGCAGGCGACCTTTTGTTCGCATGCACCTTTGGTGCATGATGCCGGCAGGGATGCCAGCGCTCCCAGCTTGCGCGATCTTCTTGATTGTCGTGGTGGTGAGGTTTGGTCGGGAATTTGCGTTCCACTGGGAACTAGCACCCCATATGCGGTATGCTACTTGCCATGAAAACCCCACCCTTTGATTTTGCTCGTCTTGATTATCCCCTTGCGCCTTGCACCCTGTATAACATCGGGGGGCCGGCGCGGGTTGCGTTGTTGCCTCGCGATGAACACGAGGTGGAACTGGCTTTTCGCTGGATGCAGTCGCAGCCGGGGAAGAAGCTGATCCTGGGCGGCGGCTCGAACGTGTTGATTAACGACGCGGGCTTTGATGGCATCGTGTTGTTTACGACGGAGTTGCGCCGGATGGAGCAGGTGGGGGAGCACAAGTATTATGTAGGCTCGGGCCGCGATCTGGATGATCTGGTGCAGAACGTGATGCTGGTCCACAATTACGATGGCGTGGGCGGGTTCACGGGGATTCCGGGCTCGGTGGGGGGCGCGATCTATATGAACGCGGGCACGGTGAAGGGGAGCACGTGCCAGTGGATGGCGTCGGTGGAGGTGATGAAGCCGTCGGGGCTGGTGACGGTGCCCATGTCGCCGGAGCTGTATGGCTATCGCGGCCAGACCTTTTGCGCGCCGGGGGATGTGATCCTCGGCGGGACCTTTGCGTTTACCCCGGCGGAGGCGGATCAGCGGGCGATTTACGCCCACTACAAGCAGCGCCGGCTGGAGAAGCAGCCCCAAGGCTATTGCTGCGGGAGCGTGTTCAAAAATCCCGAGGGGGGCCATGCGGGGGCCTTGATCGAGGCCTGCGGCCTGAAGGGTACGCGCCAGGGCGGGGCGGTCATCAGCCCGATGCATGCGAATTTCATCATGAACGAGAACCACGCGCGCTTTCAGGATGTGCTGGATCTGATCGCGCTGGCGAAGGGTAAGGTGGCGGAGACTCACGGGGTGGTGCTGGAGGAAGAGGTGCGCATCATCTCCTGAGGGGTGGCCGGGGGACTTCAGTTCTATGGGTCCCGGAGGCGCGCAACGAAAAAACTACCTCAGCCGGTTTGGTCAAGATTCGTCCGCTGGCGATGATGCGCGACGGCCAATACGAGAACGTGTGTCTCTTTAACGAGGTAGACAAGATTGTATGGTAACTTCCGCGGCGTAGTACGCCGAGCATTTCGAAAAACTTTCGGAAACGCTTCGGGGTTGGATCTCAAGAACATAAGCGTACGATCCACATCATCTACGAATCGAAGGCCCAATCCCGGCTTGAGTCCACTGCAATGAGCGGCGATGTGCTTTGATTCAGCGTGCGCTTTTCGGTGCAGCCGGACTGGCTTCACGAGCGTGATTCACGCAGCGCTCGCAGAGCATCTTCCGATCTTATTTCTTCCCGGATCATCAGTGGACCTCCATTGAATGAAAAGCGCCCCTTTAACTCTCAGGTATGTGATAGCACACACATTGGGCCGCTGGAGAAAACCGCCCCCCCGCCTTCGATTCGTAAGAATCTGACCGCCACCCGCCACCCTATTTTCTTCAGTCGCACGAGCCTGAAACTTGATCCTGGTCACCGAAGTGATTCGCGCACTTGCCGGAAAACTTCTTCTTCGGGCATGCCATCGGTTAGCCCTTGTTCGAACTCGTCCAGCCGTCGTTGGGCCTCGATGGCCCAAAGCTGAACAATTTCAGAATCGGGCTCGCTTCTTACACGGGCGATGAGCATCTCTCCCAGCCTGGCGCGCTCGTCCTCTTCAAGTGAGAGAACTTCCTTTTCGAGCTCTTCAATGGTCAGGACGCTACTCCTTATGAAATTTTTGATCTACATCCCTTTATCAGGCCCACACTTATAATAACGCAATCTTTGGCGCACCGCTCTTCGAGTCTGTCACTTCCGCGCCACGAAAGTATATCGGCCCGCGCCCACCTTGAAGGCCGAGCGACCATCCTCCAACTCGCTTACGCCTTCCCAATTGTCAGCATCGCATTTCACCGGCGGCACGATCACCGCGCTCGTATTCGCCGGGATCTCCACCGTCATGGTAAACCCGTTCTCCCGGTTCCATTCGCAGCGGATGGGGCCATACATGGCGTGGTAGCTGCCCCTGGCCCAGGTCGCCGCCTCGACATGGGGTTTGATCTCGATCGCTTTGAAACCCGGCGCCAGAGGGCGAATCCCCAGCAGATACTCGAAGTACCACTGGCTCACGCTGCCGAAGGTGAAATGGTTGAAGGAGTTCATTCCCGACTTGGTGGCTTCTTCCGTGTCGCTGTTCCATCGCTCCCAGATGGTGGTCGCGCCGGATTCGGCCATGTAGCCCCAGGAGGGAAAGGTGCGGTTGTTCGCCAGAACCCCGGCCAGATCGCCGAGGCCGCTGTCGCTCAGCGCGGGCATGAGATAGGCCGAGCCGATGAAACCGGTGGCGAGGTGGTTGTTTCGCGCGTGCAGATTGACGGTGAGGGCCGCGATCGCGGTGGCGCGATGATCGCCCTGGGCGATCCCAAAGGCCAGCGGAATCACCTGGGCCGTCTGGGAGCCTGTCTGATAGCGCTTTTCGGCGACATCGAAGTAGCGGGTGTTGTAGCGATCCGCGATTTGGGCGGCTTCCTTGTCCAGCGTGGATGCAATTGTTTCCTCACCTACTGTACTTGACATCTCGGAAAGGCGCGTTGTGGACAGGTATTGATAGGCGCCCGCCAGCGAATCGCGGGGGGTGTCTTCCAACGCGACCCAGTCGCCGTAGCGCCCGCGCGAGAAGAGCCCGTCCTTCGCCATGGCGCGCATGAACGCGAGGTGCCCTTCCATCGCCTCTTTGCTCTCTTCGACTATGTGCATGTCGCCGTAATAGCGCAGCATGCTCCACGGGAGCGTCACCACGACGTCGGACCAGCCCGGCGCGCCGGGCGCGGCGCTGAGGGCCGGTATTACGTCGGGGATCGATCCGTCTTCATTGCGCGAATCCACGATGTCGGCCATCCACTTGGTCATGTAGCCCGCGATGTCGAAGTTCATCGCGGCCGCAGGCAGAAAGAGCTGCATGTCTCCCGTCCAGCCGAGGCGTTCGTCGCGCTGGGGACAATCCGTGGGCACGCTGTAGAAATTCGAGCGCGCGCCCCAGACAGTATTCTTCTGCACACGGTTGATGATATCTTCGGAGCAGGTGAACTCGCCGATCCGGGGCGTGTTCGCATGCATCACGCGAAACGTCAGCGCGTCTTTGGTGGGTGTGCCGGGGTAGCCCGTTACCTCCGCATAGCGGAAGCCGCGATAGGTAAAGGCGGGCTCCCACACCTCCTCTTCGCCGCCCTTGAGAATGTAGGTATCGGTACACTTCGCGCCGCGCAGGATTTCCGTGTGGAGTGTGGCATCGGGATTGAGCACTTCGGCGTGGCGGATTTGCACCGCCGTGCCCGCTTCGCCGCGCACCGTCAGCCGCGCGCGGCCCGCCGCGTTCTGGCCGAAGTCGAAGATGAACACGCCGGGCTTCAATTCGGTGACTGAAACCGGCTTAATTTCTTCCGTCACCTGAATCGGCGGCCCCACGTGGGCCGTGAGTACGTCGGTGGATTGTTCCGCCGGCGCAACACCACGCCAGGCGCTTGCATCGAAGCCGGGCGCGTTCCACCCCGGCATTTCCAGCCGCGCATCGTGCACCTCGCCATTGTAGATGCTGTCGGAGACGATGGGCGACTCCGTGCCGCGCCAGCTTTCGTCGGAAACGACGATTTCCTTCTCGCCGTTGGCATAGGTGATCTCGAGTTGCGCGATACCGCGGTGGTTACCGTCCTTCCACGCGCCCGCCATGCAGCCGCCCCACCAGCCGTTGCCCAGGAGCATGCCGATTGCGTTGTCGCCCTCGCGGAGAAGATCGGTCACGTCATAGGCCTGGTACTGCACGCGCTTCTTGAAGTGCGTCCAACCGGGTGCGAGTTCGTCTTTTCCCACCCGCTGGCCGTTCAGGAAAAGCTGGTAGACGCCCAGGCCGCTGGCGAAAACATTGGCGCGGACGACATCGCCCCGCGCGGCGAAATCCTTGCGCAGGGCGATGGAGCGGCTCGGCAGGCGCTCGCCCGCCGCTTCATAGGGCGTCTCGCCATAGCGGCCCATGAACTTCGCGGGGACCCAAGCGGTATCGTCAAATTCGGCCGACTGCCAGCCCTCGGGCTTGTCGTCGTGACATCTCCATTCCGTGTCGGAGCGCACTTCGATCGCCTGGCCATCCGCCAGTTCGATACGCGCGCCGAAGGTGAAGCCCGCCGCAAGCCGATCGTGCACACCGCGAATCGCAAAAATGTTTTTGCCGGGCTTCAGCAGCGCGCCGAATTCTTTCGCCTCCACCGCCTTCCATTCGTCGCACCCTCCCGCATATTCGCCGTTCACGTGGCAGTAGAACTCGTTGTTTGCCGCGCCCCAGAGCTGGGCCGATTGCACCACCGCGTCTTCCGGCAGCTCGACAATCTTGCGAAAATAACGGGTATCCTCGTCATCCGTCAGCACCGGGTGCCAGATCCAGTCGCCGAAGACCGGCTGGGTGCCTTCGCGGCGCTCGTCCAGCGTGATCCACTGGGCCTTCCGATCGTCTGGCTTAAGCCCCCGCTGCCAGAAAGCCACCTCAGACCAGGGCGACGCCACGCCCGCGTTGTCCCACGTGCGCACGCGCCAGTAGACCCGCTTTCCCGCGCCGGGTTCGGCCCCCCCGTAGGGCACATGGATGGACTGATCGGAGTCCACCTTGCCGGTGCTCCACAACAGGTTGACTTCCGCCTGAAGATCGTCCTCGTGGCGGGCAGCCTGGACCTCATACGCGAATTGGCACGCGCCACGTCGGGAATCTGTTACCTCCCAGGAGAGTCGCGGCGCTTCAACGTCTATGGCGAGGGGATTGACGGCGTACTCGCATCGAAGTCGCCGGGGCGCGCCTGGTCCTTCACCCGCGGCCGAGAAAGCCAGTGCGATAAGTATAGCGACGTTGGGCAGGCCGTACATGAGCAAACTCCAAGGTTGATGGTCCGCCGAGTTTAGCATAGCTCGGGACGGTGCCCGCACCCATGAATTCCGGCGATTTGCCGCACTGTTCTTGCATATTCCTTTCCTTCCCGGCATACTCTGCCGTGCGGAAAGCTTCACGTTGCCGCGCGTCTACCCTTAGAATTCGAAAGGCCCCCCATGTTCCTGCCCCGATTATGTTGTAGCATTCTGGTAGCTGTTGTCTTTATGGCGGGACTTACAGGATGTCCCTCAAGCGTAGAAGTTCCCGATATCGTCGGGTTGTCCCAGACCGAAGCCGAAACAGTGATTGATCAGTCGGTCTTTTTCGTGGGTGAGATAAGTTTCGAGTTCAGCGACACCGTCGCTGAGGGTTTTGTCATTTCGCAGTCGCCCGAAGCGGGTTCCTTTGCAGAAACGTTCTCCGACGTGAATTTCATCGTTTCGCTCGGTCCCGAAGGTGCGGGTGAAGGCGAAGGTGAGGGCGAAGGCGAAGGCGAAGGCGAAGGTGAGGGTGAGGGTGAGGGTGAGGGTGAAGGTGAAGGTGAGATCGAATTGCTCTCGTCGGCCGGAGTACCGGCTGGCGGCTTCGTAATGGGTCGGCCGTACTCGGGCACGGGTTCGCTTTCTGAGCTGCCCCTGCACAACGTGAACCTCGATACCTATGAAATTGGCATTTACGAGATTACCTGCGGGCAGTATGCCTACGTCCTGAACTGGGCCTACCAGCTCGGTGAGCTCGAAAACAGCGTGGGCGGCCCCTATACCGGCGGCACCATCTACGCCCACGGCAAGCTGATTGCCGACACCTATGCATCCTCCCTGTCATCTCCGCTGGTATTCGAAGATGGCGTCTTCACCGTTCAGAGCCGCGCAGGTACCGGCGGTGTCCTGTTCCCCATGGAGGTCAATCCGATGACCCACGTTTCGTGGTACGGCGCCGTGGCCTTCTGCAATTGGCGCAGTGAGATCGACCAGCTCAATCCCGCCTATGACTTCACGACCTGGACCCGGTTTTCGCCCGTGCGCAATGGCTATCGCCTGCCCACCGAGGCCGAATGGGAGCGGGCCGCCGCGTGGGACGGCACACAGCACTGGCGCTTTGGCAATTCAAGCGATACGCTGGCAACGAACCAGGCGAACTACTGGGATAACAGCAACGACTCCAACCCCCTCGGCCTGTCGGACTATCCCCAGACGTCGCCCGTGGCGTGGTACGACGGAGTGAATGTCAGTCCGCACACGGGCGTTCAGACCGAAAACAGCGTAAGCCCCGTGGGTTGTTATGACATGTCCGGCAACGTTTGGGAGTGGTGCGAAGACTGGTTCAGCGAAACCTACTACGCGGAAAGCCCCCTCTCGAACCCGGCGGGGCCGGCTACGGGTACATATAAGTCGCAGCGGGGTGGTTCCTGGGACACGTTCAGCGACATGTCCCGCACGGCGGGGCGTCTGGGCAACAGTCTCCCCCAGGCGACCTCCTATGGTTACGGCTTCCGCGTCGCCCGCACCCCTTGAGCACCGGCTTCTCGTAGTTTCCAGCGCGCCGGAGAACATCTGTTCTCCGGCGCGTTTCCATTTTCACGCCGGGTTGGGGACCGGGAAGGCCGGGTATGTTATCCTCTAACCCGGATATTTCACCACCCGGGGAGCCATCGCGCTTGTAGGTCGTTTTTTTGATTTTGATGCGGATTTTTGGGCGGCGGGTGGCCTCTCGGTCGCTTTGTATCGGCGTATTGACACACCTCCCCCTACCCCCACAGGTTCTTATCGCGCCGGCCGGTCGATTTTGTCGACCTTGGCCCCTGGGGGTGGCGCTGGCGGGTGGCTATGCCGCGCGAGGCCGTGCCTGAAGGGCTTCCCACGCCTTGACGAAGATCTCCTGGAAGGGGCAGGCGTCGGGCATCTGAAGGACGATGCGTCGCACGCTCACCTTGAGACTTACGGCTATTTTGAATAGCTTGAGACGAATGGTTCCGCAAGTCGCGCTGGCCATTTCCGTCGCGGCCAGCGTGGTGGCGCGCATTCGGTTCATGAGGATGTAGGCCATGCTGGAGAACCACAGGCGCAGTTGATTGGCCCGCATGGTGTGGGTGCTGGTGCGGTCGGCGAACAGGTCGAGCTGTTGTTCCTTAATCCGGTTCTCCATATCGCCACGGGCACAGTAGTGCTTCTCGTAGAGGGCGTCGGGCGTTGCATAGTCTTCGGGCAGGTTGGTGACGATGAAGCGGGGATTGGTTTTGCCGGACAACTGTTCGGCCTTGCCAACAACGCGTCGGGCACGATTCCAGGAATTCAGGGTCTGATAGTCGAAGCAGACGTACTCACGGCAGGCCACGCCGGTCAGGCGGTGGCGCAAAGCGGCTTTGAACAAGGCCGGCTCCAGGAATCTGATGAGCCGCGCGTTTTTGGCCAGTCCCAGCAGATAGTAGACGTTGTTCATCTCGCACCATGCCATGATTTCCTCGCGGCAGAAGCCCGAATCGCCGCGCATGATGATGCGCGTGCGGGGAAACTTCGCGCGAATGGCCGTCACCAGTCGTTCCAGTTCCGGCACGGTCCCGTCGCAGGCGTCGATGTTGGAGCGGCGCAACTTGGCCACCAGCAGCTCGTCGCCGCAGGTCACGTAGAGCGGAAGGTAGCAGTAGTGCCCATAGTAACCATGGAAGAACCGGCCTTCCTGATTGCCGTGAAGCGGGTCGTCCGTCGCATCGAAGTCCAGAATGAGCTCGTCCGGCGGTGTCTTGAAGGATTCCAGGAAGAATTCCACCATCAGCGCCTCGATACGCTCCGGGTGATACACAAGCTTCTTGTAGCGCGAACTCGCATTCGCGTCTTCCGGTGTAAGCTCGAGACGATTGAGTGTACTGGGAGAGGCCAGCGGCTTGCCGTGATCGGCTTCGTGCAGGCGTTCCTTACCTTCAAGGTCCTCCCGACCCGACGCCAGGGCAATCAAGGGGTCAAGCCGAAGACGGTCGTGATCATTCAAGTCTTCATAGCCCAGTGCGAGACCGAAGACCCGCTGCCTGAGCAGTGTCGGGAGTGTGTGCTCAACGAGTTCGGCGTCCCGATGATCCGTGAAACAGGCCGCGAGGCGGTCGATGATGTTCAAGCGGGAATCCAGCTCCCGAAGCAGAAGCACACCGCCATCAGAAGAAAGGTGACCGCCATCGAAGGAAGCCACCACCTTGCGCTTTCCAAGACCTTGGAATTCCATCTGAATCGGTGTACACTCTGTATTCACTGGGCCGCTCCTCAAGGGGTTGTTAAGTTGTTGTTCCTTAACTATTTAACACCCTGAGCGGCCCAACTATTTCATGGGGCCGTGAAATTTCCGGGCTAGCAGCCCGTTGCAAAACTCGAACGCGGGCTGCGAACGGTCTTCTTACCCGAATTCTGCGTTGCGAAACCTTGAAAATACTCGTATTTCCGGCGGCTTCACGCCTTGACTTCGGGCAAGAATCCTCGTTCTCGCCTTCGTGCGACTTTTGCGACGGGCTGCTAGGCGCCGCCGACCAGCACGGCTTGCAGCTTCGCCAGGTCATCCGCGTTCAACAAGTCGACCCCCGCCGCGTGAAGGGCGCGCCAGATCCCTTCGTGCTGCGGGGTGGCCCAAAAGCGAAGGCGCGCGCCGCCGTCGTGGGCCTTCTTCACCATGGTCGCCAGTTTCTCCGTCTGGGCTTCCGGCATGGCGCCCTGGCCCATCCACTTGAAATGCTTCAGCCAGTTGTCGCTGATCAGGGGCATCTGGTGGGGGTTCAGGGGACCCTCCAAGTCCGATAGACGCCCGTCGATTCCCGCGCGCCGGGGACTCGATTTCAGGATCGTGTCGATGGCCCGGTCACCGGAAATCACCACCGTCACGGCGCCGTGTTCCGTCGCGGTATCGGTGAAATGGGTCAGCATGGCGTCGTATACGGTCAGTTGCCGGTCCAGGGCGGCATAGGCGGCCTCGCCGTCGGCCTTGATGTCGATCAGGAGGGTGAATGGGGCGGCCTGAGGATAGACCGCGCCGTGGGCCTGGAAACGCTCCCAGAGGGGCTTCAAATAGAGTGCATCCAGGGTGCGCTCGGGCGTGCACTTGTCGCGATCATGGGCGACAAGCAACTGGCCGTCAACCAGAAATATGTCGGCTTCCACCGAACAGAAGCCCCGTTCGAGCGCATCAAGCAAGGGGCGCTCCCGGAGGTAGTCATTGTGGGAATGGGCATTGGGAAGCAGGGAGGGCCCGGCGGTGGTGGAGGCGATCTCTTCCCCATAGGCCCAGCGGATGATCAGGAGACAGCCGAGGATGAAAACGGCAATGAACACCAGGTAGGCGAAGGTTGCGCGGAATACGCGCTTACCTCCGGTGACGTTTTCTTCGCTGGACATGGATGGAACTCCTTGGAAGTCTGGAGTCCGGAGTCGGGAGTCTGGAGATAAGAACCGAAACACCGGTCTCCTTTCTCCAGACTCGTCCCTCCAGACTCCAGACTATTTTCTCTATTTCTTCTTGCCTTTGCCGGCGATTTTGGCCACCTTCGGCGCATCAAAGTGCTCAAAGTTGGGCAGGTCGCCGACCAGCGGGGCGACATAGGCGCGGAAAGCGTCGGTCACGTGGTTCCCGGCCTTGTTGATGTAATTCGCCGGCATCTCACGGCTCTTGCGGGCCACCGTGCTCAGCGGCGTGAGGAAATACTCGATGGCGTAATTACCGACGCGGCGCATGGCCACGGAGCCGCTCTGGTTGTGCCAGATCGCGTACTGGGCGGCCTTTTCGCCGACTTCGCGGGCCTCGCGCGCATCGCTCTCGCTGACGCAGCCCACGAAGCTGCGCTGGATGTAGCCGAGCGTATCCGCGCGCACGCGGGAAATGCCCGTGCCCTCTTTCACCCAGGAGCTGAGCAAGTCACCGAGCGCGCCCGTGCCGGAAAGCTGGACGTTGCCGTGGGCGTCTTTCTCGCCGCCGGTGAACTGCTCGGCGATGGCCTTGCCCTTGGCATCGACGACGCCCTCGGAAACGGCCACAATACAGCGGCCGTACTTCTCGTAGACTTTCTTGATGTCGTCCACGAACTGCTTCTTGCTCAGGGGACGCTCGGGGAGATAGATGAGGTGGGGGCCGTCATCACTGTACTTCTGGGCCATGCAGGCGGCCGCCGTGAGGAAGCCCGCATGGCGGCCCATGACGACGCCAAGGTAAACGCCGGGCAGCGCGCGGTTGTCGAGGTTGGCGCCGGCGAAGGCCTGGGCCACATAGCGACCGGCCGAGCCGTAGCCGGGACAGTGATCGGTGACGAGGAGGTCGTTGTCAATCGTCTTGGGGACGTGGATGACCTGCATGTCGTAGCCCGCCTTCTGGGACTCTTCGCTGACGATGCGGCAGGTATCCGCGCTGTCGTTGCCGCCGCAGTACATGAACCAGCGGATGTTGTGGAGCTTGCAGGTCTCAAAGATACGCTGGCAATAGGCCGCGTCGGGTTTGTCGCGTGTGGACAGCAGGCCGGAAGAGGGGGTGTTGCCCACGGCTTCGAGATTGGCGGTGGTGGCTTCGGTCAGGTCGATGAAGTTCTCGTTGACGATGCCGTTCACGCCGTGGAGCGCGCCGTAGACGTGGGTTACGCGGGGCGATTTCCGGGCTTCAAGCACGGCGCCGACGACGCTTTGGTTGATAACGGCGGTAGGTCCGCCACCCTGGGCAACGAGGGCCTTTCCTTCAGGCAGAGACATGGCATGGGCTCCCTTTTGTGGGTAAATGAGGTCTATCTGGCGGATTCGCGAGAAATGAATCCGAGGGCCTGTATTGTCTCACGCTGCTCGGGAGCGATGCAATTCAGTTGACAGTTGATAGTTGACAGATGACAGTAATGTCCTGTTCTGATTATGGAAAACTCCGATCGGTCCGATCATTCAGCGACGTCGTTTGTTGCAGTGTCCGTTCTCGCTGTCAACTGTTCCGCCTGCGGCGGATCTACTGTCAACTGATTTGTCAATTGCTTAGGTGTCTGCACCTCGAAGGCTTCATCCACCAGGCTAAAAACGCGGGAGACGCTGCGGCGGCAGGTTTGCAGGGCTTTTCGCTGGGGCGCGTTCAGTTCGCCGAGCTCCTCGTTGAGCAGCAAATCGGTATACCCCAGGATCGCGGAGAGGGGCGATCGGAGCCGCTGGGATATCGTGCTGAAGAACTCGTTGCGCAGGGTGTCCACCTGCTGCAATTCCCAGTTGATCTTGGCGAGCTGGATGTTTGCGTTGCGGGTCGCCTCCTGGAGGTGTTTCTGCTCGGTGATATCGTGGAGCAGGGCCACGAAAAAGCGACGGCCCTCGCGCATGTAGGAGCGTACCGAGATGGTCACATTGAGTTCGTCGCCTTCGGGCAATACGGCGATCACTTCGCCCTGATACTCGCCCCGGGCCTTTAACGTGGCCAGCTTGCCGGGCAGGGTGCCGTCGTCGAAGAAGAACTGGCGGAAGCGGGTGCCGAGAAGGGACTCGCGGGGGCATTGAAGAAAGGCGCAGGCGCTTTCGTTGGCCTCGGAGATGAACTCGTTGTCGTCGTAGACGACGATGGGGCCGTCGGCGGAATCGAGTATGGTGCGCAGGGTTGCCTTGGAGGAGGCGAGTTCCTGGGCGCGTATCTGGAGGCCAAGCTCGATGGTATAGAGCAGGTTCGCCAGGGAGCGGATGAGCTCGTAGCACATGAAGAGTCCGAAGTAGGTGACGCACAGGGGCAGCAGCGCGGGGGCGTGTCCCCACACCGTCCAGCGGACGAACACCGCAAGCGTAAAGGCCGCGGCGCAGAGAATCATCACGGCATAGGTCCGGCGGAAGTGGGGGGCGTAAAGCACCTGGGCCAGGAGCAGAAAGAAATAGAGGATACAGAAGGGGCTCTTCTCGGCGCCGGTCAGGGTGACGAGCAGGGTCGCCTGGGCCACATGTATCATCAGGTTGGTATGGCCGAGATACTGGGTCTTTCGGCCGCGGAAGTGAACAAAGTGCACAAAGGCGTTGTGGGCGAGAAAGGAGGCGCACAGCAGGCCGAAGGGAATGGGGCCGAAGGGTGCGACTTCCTTGTAGCTCAGTACACCGTAGAGCATGACCAGCAGGTAGCGAACCGCAGCCAGCACGGATTCCACGCCCGCGACCTGAGCAAGACGGTTGCCGAGGCCATCGGGAAGCCGTTGTGCTTCAGTATGTTGGAGCGCTGAATGGATGGTGGTGGTCCTCTACGGGTCTGGGGTTTCGGCCCGGTTCGGGCGCGCCCCGCAATCGCAAAAATATACCATATCGGTGATGCGGATGGGAATTGCCCCGGGGTGCTCAGGCCCCTTCGGGTGCGGGGGAGACGTCCCCCTCCGTGAGTTCACCGAGGATATCTTCGCCATGCAGATTCAGGCGCTGGGGGCCAATGCCGTTGATTCGGGACAGCGCGTCCAGGGAGTTGGGGTTGTCTCGCGCGATGCTCCACATGGTCTCACGCGAGATAATCACGTCAGATTCCACACCCCGCGCCACGGCACGCTCTTTGCGCCATTGGGAAAGGCGTTCGTAGCGATCCAGGACGCGCGGGTCCTGGCGGGGCTTGCGTGCGGGACGCTGGGGGGGCGGGTCCTTCCTGGCATTGCGTATGACGCGGAGCAACTGGGCCCCGTAGCGCTCCAGATTGCGCGGACCGATCCCCCGAATGGCGGCGAGGGCCTGGTCCGTTTTGGGGCATTCTTTCGCCATGCTGACCAGCGCTTCGTTGTTGATCACTTTGAAGGCGGGCTGGTTGCGGCGCTTCGCCTCGTCGTCCCGGAAAAAATACAGGGCCTTCAAGACGGCCATCTGTTCCTGTGAAAGATCGCGTGCGCCGCGCAGGGCCCAGAAGCCCTCCGGATCAAAGCCCTGGTCGGGCAGGCGCACCTCGGCCTGATGGGCGAAGATCTCCCGGGCCTCTTCCATGCACCCGGCCTCTTCCAGCAGGGCCGACAGATCGTCGCGCAGGCGCAGGAGATAGTGGGTGTCGGTCTGGGCATAGGCCAGCAGATCGGGGGAGAGGGGTCGGGCGGCCCAGTTGGCCTTCTGGTATTTCTTGCTGACTTCCACGCCGTAGAATTCGCGGAGGAACCAGGCGAGTCCCATGTTCTTGAAACCCAGGATCCGGGCGGCCCACATGGTATCGAAGAGGTTGCGGATGCCCCACTCGTGGTCGCGTTTGAGTAGCATCAGATCATATTCGGATGCGTGAAATACCTTCTCCACATTGGGATCGGCGAGGAGATCGCCGAAGGCGGTCAGATCGATACCCGCCAGGGGATCCACGATGAAATCCGCCGATGCGGTGGAGAACTGGAGCAGGCAGACCTGCTCCCGATAGGCGAAGAGGCTGTTGGCCTCCAGGTCAATGGCGACCGCGGGCTCCTGATGAAACAATGCAACGCAGCGGTCCCAGCCCGCCTGGGTGTCGATATATTCGCAAGGTGCTAACGTCACAGGCTTTCCCAAGGCGGTGCCTACCGACACGCCTCCTTCTATACGTCTATTATACGGGAGAGCGCACCCTATTGCATATAGCGTATTTCCGCGGGCCCGCAGGGGGCAATGGGGCGCTTCGGGCCATTGGTCTCCGGCCGGGCGGCGGGTCGACTCAATCGCGCAGCGGTTGCGCCAATGCGATCATGATGCCCTCGGGGCCGCGCAGATAGCAGAGGCGGTAGAAATCCTCGTATTGCACCACCTCGCCCATCAATTCGGCGCCGTGCTTCCGGAGGCGCTCAACGACGTCGTCTATGTCCGTGACGGCGAACATGAGGCGGCGCAGGCCGAGCGTGTTTACCGGCGCGTTGGGTTCCCCGCCGATGGCCTTTGGCTTCCGAAAGCTGCTCAGCTCAATACGGCTGTTCCCATCGGGCGTCCGCAGCATGGCCATGTCACACTGCGCGCCCTCCAGTGCGATAAGGCGGTCCACCCATTCGCCCTCCACCGTCGCCTTGCCCTCCAGCTCCAGGCCCAGCTCGACAAAGAAGGCGATTGCCGCGTCGAGGTTTTCCACGATAATACCGACATTGTCCATACGAAGCAGGGATGATTCTCTTGGTTCGGACATGATCGGATTCCTTCTTGGGTCAGGCGGACTGAAGTAGTTCCCGCGACGCGAATGCGACGGCGTTCTGGAAGAGCTTCAAACCCGCGCCTTCCTGGGGAAGGGCCTCGCGGGTCCAGCGGGGGTGGTTCGTGCGATCCAGGAAGGCCTCGGGGTGAGGCATAAGGCCAAATATACGTCCGGTCGGATCGCAGATGCCCGCGATGTCGTCCGTGGAGCCGTTGGGGTTCGCCGGGAAAGCGCCTGCGGCGGGGGATCCGTCTTTCAGGGCGTAGCGCACCACCACCTGGCCCGCGTCGCGCAGGCGCTGGAGCGTGGCGTCGTCGCGCGGAATAAACTTGCCTTCGCCGTGGCGCACGGGGACTTCGAGGGTGTCGATACCCTTCAGCCACACGCACTTCGAGGCGGGATCGACCTTCAGATTCACCCAGCGATTGTCGTAGCGGCTGGAGTTGTTGTGGGTCAGGGTCACTTCCTGGGCGAAGTCGCCCTCAAAGAGCGGGAGCAGGCCCATCTTCACCATGACCTGGAAACCATTGCAAATGCCGATGGCCAGCTTGCCCGCCGCCACGAACTCCTTCAGTGGCCCGCCCAGTCGATAGCGCAGTCGGTTCGCCAGGATGCGGCCCGAAGCCACGTCGTCGCCAAAGGAGAAGCCGCCGGGGATGGCGAGGATTTGGTATTGCTTCAATCGCGCGGGGTCTTCGGCGAGATCGTTCAGGTGGACGCGGTCCGCCTTCGCGCCCGCCATTTCAAAGGCGCGCGCGGTTTCGTGATCGCAGTTGATGCCGAAACCGGTTAGGATAAGTGCGCTGGGTTGCATCGCGGCTACTCCGTGGGTCTTATGGGTCTTATGGGTCTTATGGGTCTTATGGGTCCTATGGGTCCTATGAACTGCCGATGACGAACTTCATAAGACCTATACGACCCATTGGACCCATACGACCCATGGTTGGATGATCAATATCTGAGCGGCACCTGCCAGGCTTCTTTCAACTCGGCCAGAGGCGCATCGATGGCACCCTTGATGACAAGGCGTTGGGACTCGGTCACCGCGCCAACTCGGTAGCAGCCGGTGGACTTCATCAAGGCTTCGAAAGCCGCGACGTTCTTTGGCGACACCGTCGCCACAAAACGGCTCTGGCTCTCGCTGAAAAGGGCCACAATCGGATCGTCGAGTCCCAGTGGTGCCAGGTCGAGATCCATGCCGAAGCCACCGGCGAAGGCCGACTCCGCCAGGGCCGCGCCGAGGCCGCCATCGGAGCAATCGTGGCACGAGGCCACAAGTCCAGAGTCAATCGCCTGATGCAGTGCTTCATAGCGCGCACGGGCACGAACCGGATCGACCACGGGCACCTTGTCGCCCAACTGGCCCGAAAGCGCGAGGAATTCGCTGCCGCCGAGTTCATCGCGGGTTTCGCCGAGGACATAGACCACATCGCCGGGACGCTTCACATCCATGGAGGTCACGCGGGTGGCGTCGTCGAGAATGGCGGCGGCGGTAAAGAGCACCGTCGGCGGAATGGAGATCTTCGTATCGCCGATTTTGTAGTCGTTCTTCATGCTGTCCTTGCCGCTGATGAGGGGAATGTCATAAGCGACACAAACCTCTTTCAGCGCTTCGCAGCAGCGCACGAGCTGGGCCATCTTGTGGGCACCGTCGGGCGTCTTTTCGCTCTGCACCGGGTCGGGCCAGCAGAAGTTGTCCAGGCCCGCGATGGTACCCATCTTCGCGCCAATGGCCACGAGATTGCGCACCGCTTCGTCAATGGCGCAGGCCATCATGTGGTAGGCGTCGAGGTCGGCGTACTTCGGCGTGATGCCGCAGGCCACCGCGATGCCCTTGGGCGAATTGGGATCGGGACTCAGCACCGCCGCGTTGCCGGGGCCGTCGTTTTCCGCGCCCTGGAAAGGCTTCAGTACGCTGGCGCCCTGCACTTCGTGATCGTACATACGCACGAAGCTTTCTTTGCTTGCCACATTGTGGGCGGCAAGCACCGCCTTGAGATCGACCGTGAGATCGGCTTTGCGCTCGATGACAGGCGCGCTCAGTGTGATGTCTTCCAGCTTCGCGGGCAGGCACATCTTCGGCACGCCGTCGTGGAGGAATTCCATCGTGAGCGAACCGATAAGCTTGCCGCCGTAGAAGGCTTCGAGCTTGCCGGAGTCGTTGAATTCGCCGATGTCCGTGGCTTCCACTTCGCGGCGCTTCGCCAGATCGAGGAAGGCCTGCACTTTGCCCGGCTCCACCGAAAGGGTCATGCGCTCCTGGGCCTCGGAGAGGAAAATTTCCCAGGGGGCCAGGCCGGCATACTTCAGCGGACACTTGTCAAGGTGCACCGCAGCGCCGCCGGGCTTGCCGGCCATCTCGCCGATGCTGGAGGAGAGTCCCCCCGCGCCGTTGTCGGTTACGCAAGTGTAGAGACCCAGATCCCGCGCTTCCATCAGGAAATCCGCGAGTTTCTTCTGGGTGATGGGGTCGCCGATCTGCACCGCCGTGGCGGGGGATCCTTCGTGCAACTCTTCGGAGGAGAAGGTCGCGCCGTGGATGCCATCCTTGCCAATGCGGCCGCCCGCCATGATGATGCGGTCACCGGGACGCGCGCCCTTTTCCTCGCTCGGCTGGCCGTTTACGGTCACGGGGATGAGTCCGCCCGTGCCGCAGAAGACCAGCGGCTTGCCGAGGAAGCGCTCGTGAAACACGATGGCGCCGTTGACCGTGGGGATACCGCTTTCGTTGCCGCCGTCTTTCACGCCGCGATGCACGCCGCGGAGCACGCGACGGGGATGGAGCAGGCGCTCGGGGATTTCGCCGTCGAAGTCGGGCGAGGCGAAGCAGAACACATCCGTGTTCAGGATGCAGCGGCAGCCCTGGCCCGCGCCGAGGATATCCCGGTTCACGCCCACGATGCCGGTCATCGCGCCGCCGTAGGGATCCAGCGCGGAGGGGCTGTTGTGCGTCTCGGCCTTCAGCGCGAAATGGTAGTCGTCGGTGAATTTGATGATGCCCGCGTTGTCGTGGAAGACGCTGATGAGCCAGTCCACTTTTTCACCCACGATATCCGTGGTGGCCTTCACATAGTTGCGGAAAAGGCCGTTGATGCGGCGCGTCTCGCCGGTGGCGTCGGTGTAATCCACGTCCGCCGCGAAAATCTTGTGCTTGCAGTGCTCCGACCAGGTCTGTGCGATGATTTCCAGCTCGATGTCGGTGGGGCGCTCGGGCAGGCCCGCGTTGGCGCGGGCGGTGCGCGTCTTCTCGTCGCGGTAGTAGGCCTGGATGGCCTGCATCTCGCGGAGTTCGAGCGCGAGCATCATGTTGCGGCTTAAGGTCATCAACGCGTCGTCGCTGATTTCCAAATCGATCTCGTGGACTTCGGGGTCGCTCAGATCGGTCACGAGGGGCAAGTCGAGCAGGGGCGCGTTGTTCAGCGCGGCCATCTCCGCCGGGGACTTCATCACCCAGCGCTCGATGAGGTCGTTCGCCAGCACGCGCTTCGTGGCGCGGAGGCAGTGCTCCTTCGAAATGCCCTTGAAGACATACTGCTTCGATTTGAAGACCGCCGACCCTTCGGGCAGGTGGCGGCCTATCGTGTCCTGGATGCCTTCCAGCGCGCTCTTGCCCACGTTGTCCGTGACGCCGGGGCGAAAGCCCACCTCGACGACAAAGTCGAAGTCGGCCGCTAGCGATCGGTCGATGGCGGAAACTTCAATGATGGGATCGGTGAAGAGCTCCGCGCGGACCTTTTCCAGTTCCGCGGAAGTGAGTTCGGCGTGAATCGTGTAGACCTGAATGACGCGAACGTCGCCCGCTTCGATGTGTAAATCTTCGCGCAGGTTGTTGCGCACGGCCCCGCCCGCGGGATCGGGACGGCCCGGCTGCATGGCCACTTCAATGCGATTAGCCATGGTTCAGCGTGCCCTTGTAGTGCACCTGCGGCTCGCCCGCGATGATCTCGCCCACGCGATAGGCCTCGGTGCCCGTGAGGCTCACGGTTTCCATGGCCTTGTCCGCCTGGCCGCGCGGCACCACGAAGAGGAAGCCCAGGCCCATGTTGAAGGTGCGGAGCATTTCCGAGTCGGCCACGTTGCCGGTCTGCTGCAGATAGGTGAAGAGCGGGGGAACCTTCCAGCTCTGGAGGTCAATTTCGCCCGCGCGACCGGCGGGGAGGATGCGGGGGAAGTTGTCCGTGATGCCGCCGCCCGTGATGTGGGCCATGCCCTTCACGTCCACCACCTTCATCACGATCTGCATCAGTTTTGCATAGCTCAAGTGGGGCTCCATCAGCGCCTCGGCCACGGTCTTCCCCAGACCGGGGATGGGCTGGTGAATTTCCAGGCCCGCCACCTCAAACACGATCTTCCGCGCGAGGCTGTAGCCGTTCGTGTGCAGGCCGGAGGAGGGGATGCCGATGATGACGTCGCCCTCGTTGATCTTCGAACCGTCCACGATCTTCTTGCGGTCCACAATGCCCACGATGGTACCGGCGAGGTCGTATTCACCTTCCTGATACATGTCCGGCATTTCCGCCGTCTCGCCGCCGATGAGGGCGCAGCCGGCATAGCGGCAGCCGTTCGTCAAGCCCTTCACCACATCCACCACCACCTCGGGGATCATCTTGCCCACGGCCAGATAGTCCAGGAAAAACATGGGCCGCGCACCCTGCACCAGGATGTCGTTCACGCAATGGGACACGATGTCGATACCCACCGTGTCGTGCTTGCCCGACATGAAGGCCAGCTTCAACTTCGTGCCAACGCCGTCCACGCTGGAAACCAGCACCGGCTCCTCGATGCCCTTCAGGTCCAGGCTGTACATCGCGCCGAAGCTGCCGATGTCCTGCAGCACGCTGTCGTTAAACGTGCGCTGCACGAGGCCCTTGATGGTCTTCATGGCAACATTCGCGGCGTCGATGTCGACACCCGCGTCGCGGTAGCTCAACCCGGGAGTGGGTTCGGTCATGGGAAAGATCCTCGGTTTGGTTGGGCGGCGCGCTGGGATTGGAGGAAGGCGCGACCGTGAACGGGGGATAGGATACGCCGGGGAGGTGATATAAGTCCAATGAAATGATATGATGGAAGTGATAAGACAAAATTATGAAGGTGGAGGCGAGTTTCTTGCCACGGATGAAATGGACTTCACGGATAGATGACCGCAAAGTGCTTCTGAAGAGAATTGAACCGCAAATTTTCGCAAATGGACGCAAATTAGAATATCAGCTTCCATTGGACTCATAGGCGTTCAAGCTATTTGCGTAAATTTGCGATAATTTGCGGTTCAAAAGATCTGGAGCCGAAAAGCACCCTTTCTTTGTGCTCTTTGCGTCCTTTCGCGGCAAAAAAATCCGTCTCATCCGTGGCCTGAACAATTGGAGGGTCCATGACCCTGGAATCCATGCGGTGCCTTTGCGCCATCATCGAAACCCGGAGCTTCCGCGCGGCGGCGGAGCGTTTGCACCGTTCCCAACCCGCGATCAGTCAGCAGCTCAAGGGTAGATTCACTGACGAACCAACTTATCGATTCCGTATAGAGTTTTCAGCGATTGCCGGCGGCGGCGTAACCAATCCGGCCCTCTGGCGGGATTACTTCATGAAATGGGGTATCGGATACGTTCAAGCCATTGAAGAGCCTGACGTGGAGCAGGTCCGGGAGATGAGAATGTCACCTTCGGGCGACAACGCACTGGAGTTCGAGACAGAGTTTCCACGGGACCGGGATTCGATTCGCCCCGGCGAGTATGAACTCTGGATGGAGTGCCCCTGCGTGGAGCGGGCGCCGAATCCTTTCGGGTGGTTCGGCACCTTGATCACGCCGCGCATAGAAGTGAAGATCGAGAATGCCGGGCCGAAAGAGGAGGCGGAATAGATGCGGACAAAGTGGATGCTGGTTTTAACATTGGTGGCTTTGCTGGTCGCACAGGCCGGTGCTGGTGAATTTCGACGGATAGGGGAGCTTCCCGCAACGGGCTCCAGAGCGTCCTTGCACATGGAGGATTGGGACGGCGATGGTGATCTGGAGCTGATACATGAAGATGAGATCGAACAGCCTTACTCGTCCCACGCGAGCTGGGACCTCTATCTTGTGAAAATCTTCGAGCCCAGAGAGGGGAAGTGGGCCATCGTTCAGGCTTTCATCGGCAGCGCGCATGGCCCGAACGATTCTGAGGACGACACGGAAGCAGACAAATCCAGCGAGGTGATGAAACCGGGTACTGTTTCTGTACAAAAAGTCGACGGCGATTTCAGCAGCGACGGCGTTCAAGACAGTCTTGTCGTCGAGACGACGATGGGCACCGACGTGTTCTTTCCCGAGCGTTGTGAGCTGCGTCTCGTGCAAGGCGACGCCGTTCTTTTCAAAGATGAGTTCAAAGAGATCTATGCATTCGAGCGATTTCAAGTCACCGATCTGGATAAGGATGGCGCGCAGGAAGTACTGGTCTGGTTTTCAGAGGCCTATTGGGACGTGCCAAAGGCGTATGTATTTGGTACCCCAAAGTCGCAATGGAAGGCCAAGAATCCGTTAAGCGAACTAATGTCTTTGAGCGCTACGCTGACTTATCTAAGACAGACTCGCGCGAAGTTCGACAAAGGCCCCGCTCCAGTGTCTGCCACCCTGACCGCGGTGTCCTCTAAAATGAACGCACCAGACGAAAAGGGGTTTGAAGTCACGACTTACCGGTTCAGGGTCGAACTGTCGGCGAATGAAGGTAGCGGAATAGCCGACCTAAAGCCCTGGCGGGACTACTTCATGAAATGGAGTGTCGGATTCGTATCCGACGATGCCTCATCCTTGGCGGGCGTCGAACAGGCCCGAAAACTACGTTGGGCGGTTTCGGGCGACAATGCATTGGAATTCGAGACTGAATTTCCACGGGACGTCGGATGGGTCTTCGCTGGAGAGTACAACTTTTGGCTGGAATGTTCCTACGCCCAGCGCGCCCCGAATCCATTTGGCTGGTCGGGAACGGTGATTACCCCTGGCATACCCGTGGTAATCGATACGTGGCGCAATATTGAGGACGAGAGATAGATGGTCACAAATGTTTGGACAAAGTTCTCTGGGCGAAACACGTTAGTGGCGCCTCGTGGATTGGAATTGCCGAAGTGACCCTGGAATCCCTGCGGTGCCTTTGCGCCATTATCGAAACCCGGAGCTTCCGTGCGGCGGCGGAGCGTTTGCACCGTTCCCAGCCGGCGATCAGCCAGGCACTAAAAGTACTGGAGCGGGAGGCGGGACATCCGCTCATCGACCGAAAGTCGGGCGGGCCGACGCCCATGGGCGCGCTGCTCTATGCCCGTGCGCGGGACATCCTTCAGGCCGTCGAGAGCCTGTCCCACGAGGTGGCGGATTTTGATTCGGCCGCGAGCCGAGAGCTGCGCGTGGGGACGAGCGACACGACGGCGCTCTATGTGTTGCCGCCGCTGGTGCGTGAGTTCTCGGCGATCATGCCGGAGACCCATCTGGTGCTGGTGAACCGGAGCAGCGCGGCGATTGCGGAGCAGGTGCTGGCGGGCGCGCTGGATTTGGGCATCGTGACGCTGCCCACGGGCCACCCCGAACTGGAGGAAGCGCAGCTCTTCCGCCAGCGCTTCGTGCTTGTGGCACCGCGCGGGCATGCCCTGGCCTCGCAGAGCAGAGTCACCCTCAAAAAGCTGGTGAAGGAGCCACTCATCCTGCTGGAAGAGGAGACCCGCACCGGCGCCATGCTACGGGCCTATTTCCAGCGCCACGATTTCACGCCCCAGGTGGTGATGGACAGCGGCAGCTTCGAAGTGATCAAGCGCTACGTGGCCGAGGGCGTGGGCTTGTCCTTCCTGCCGGAGATGGTCATCCGCCCCGGCGACACGGAGCTGCGCGCCATCCCTATGGCGGGATTACCGGCGGTGAACCTTGGCGCGGTCTGGCGACGCGGTGCCTATTGCTCGAAGGCGCAGCGGGCTTTTCTGGAGATGTTGAAGGAGCGGGCCGCGCAAGCGGGCTGATGGGTCGTATGGGTCGTATGGGTCGTATGGGTCGGATCCGATAGGTTTTCTTTCTCATAAGACCCATTCGACTCATAGGACCCATTAGACCCATCGTAAAACAAAAAACCCGGAATCGCTTCCGGGCCGTGCGCATTTCATGTAAGTTAATCAGTACTTCGCGATTTCCGCTTCGTACTGCGCCTTGAAACGGTTGTAGGCGTCGTCCGTGAGGGGCACGGGGTCGGTGCCGTAGGGGTTGGGGTTCATGGAGCGGAAGCAGGGCTTGATGGGGAAGCCCTGCTCCGTGGAATAGCGCTTGAGGAAGTCCACGGGATTGCCGCAGCCGTAGCACAGGGCGTTGACCGACTCTTGCGCCGCCAGGGCGCCTTCGCGGTCGCCCGCGTCGTAGCGGTTCTGCACGGCGTTGAGGATGTGGGGGTTGAGGATGGTGCCCTGGCCGATGGCGGCTTTCGCGCCGGCATAGAGGCCGGCGTAGAAGGCGGTCTCGCAGCCCACGATGTAGCTGAACTCTTCGTTTCGTGTGCCATGGGCGAGGTTGAAGATCAACTCCGCATCGGGCGAAGAGACCTTCGCGCCGCAGACATTGTCAATGGCCGCCAGCTTCGCCAGCAGGAGACCGGTGAGGTGGTATTCCGCTTTGGAGCCCGGTGGCTGGTAAATGTAAAGCGGCAGATCGACCGCTTCGGCCAGCGTGCCGAAATAGTGCATGAACAGGTCTTCCCGGTTCGTGCCTTCGAGGGAGAGGGCCTCGGGGATCGTGTGCACCACGCCCGCCGCGCCCGCGTCCTTCGCAAATTTACCCAGCTCGATGCCCTGCTGGATGAAGACCTGGGGATCGGGCCGCTTGGTGTAGTCCCGGTTCCAGGCCCCGTTGCAGCCGACCAGCACGGGTTTCTTACCCTTGAGGTGCGTGCAAACGTTGGTCGTGAGCTGCTTCACATCGTCCACGCTGAAGGAATACATCTGGCCCATGCCCGCGCGGATGAAGTAGGCGTTGATGCCGCCCTGCCGCTCCAGGAAGTCCAGGAAATTGCGCTGGCCCTGATCGTCCAGGGTGCCGTCTTCGTTAAACGCGGTAAAGGTGGGGGAGATGCTGCCGCGGATGTGATCGGGAACTTTCATGGGGGAAGATTACCTACGGTTGAGTGTTACGGGGCTGGTGAAAAAAATCGAGCCAGCGCGGAATTATGCCATAGGGGAAACATTGGGTGCATGTTTCGGGCGGCGGCTGTCGTGGACGGATAGGACGGATAGGACCGATTGACCTGAGCATCTGTCCTATTCGTCGTATCGGTCCTATCGGCCCGGTTTAAAGCTCATCTCTCAGTACACCAAATCCCGGAAATCCTTCACCGTATGAAAGGTGATCAAGTTCCCATTGTGCGCGTCGTGGGCGCGGTGGTCGCCGGAGCGACTGAGCACGTGGATGTCGTCGCCGTCGATGACCATGGAGGCATAGTGGCGACTCTGGCCAAAGTTGCCTGTGTCGGCCACGCGCGCGGCGAAGATCCAGTCGATGCAGTTCTTCGAAAAATGGAGCACCAGCCGCTGCCGCTCGTTATTCGGCAGGTTGAAGCGATTTTCCGGCAGACGATCCGGGCGTGTCATGGAATCCGTTGCCTGGGTTGAGAGGAGCCAGTACAACTTCGTTTTGTCGTCGTAGAGAATATGAAACTTCATCTGGCCGCCGGGACACGGCACATAGAGCATCGTCGCGCCGGAAGGGGCCTGCTCCAGCGACACGGTGAGTGCACCCTGTTCGTCCTCCACCACCTTCGCAATGCAGGCATAGCCCGAGCCGCCCGTGTGCGCCCGGGCCCAGAGGTGGAAGGTGCGGCCCGAGGGATCGCACCACAGGTGATCTGGGTCCACAAACTGCACCACGTTCGTTTCCAGCCAACCGATGGGCGACATGGGCCGTTTGATCTTTGAGCCGGGCGCTTCCACGCTGCCCACGCTGAAAAAGGGCACACCCATCAGATTCGGCGCGCCATGCTGCGCGATGGCCTCGTTGAAGGTGAGTTCGTTGGAGAAGGTCCACGATTCCCGCTTCGACAGATCGTCGTTTACATCGGCGGACATGAGCACGGGCGCCATCACGTGGACATCCCAATAGGGCAGATTCGGCTCCAGCACCCGCTCCATGACCAGGTAGACCCGCCCGCGCGTGTAGTGAACGTTCGACGGCGCCTGGTGCCACTTCTCGCCTTTGGAAAACCACACCGGTTCCTCCCAAGTTTCCCCACCATCTGTGGAGCGCATGATGCCCAGGTCGCGCTTGTGCCCGATGACATAGACCGCATCGCCAGCCGCGAAAGGCCGCGCATGAATCAGCGGCATGTCACTCCGGTGCTGCCAGGTTTTGCCCCGATCATCGCTGGTGTAGGCCTTGCCGTCCCACAGGCGTCCATCGGCGTCGGTCTCAATACCGGGAAGTTCCTTAACGCCATCGCCACCCTGATCCATCGTGGCCACGAGACGCCCCGAGGGCAGCAGCGTCAGGCCGGGACTATACGCCCAGACCCGCGCGGGATCGGGCGAGGTATAGACAGCAGACTCCGTCGCGGAAATGGGGATGGGCGATGTTTTCTTCGGCGCTCGTGCGCTGGCCGATGCGGCGGGGAGAAGGCCGCCTACGGCAATGGATTGGATAAACGTTCTGCGTTCCATGGGGATTCCTGTGGGGAAAGGTTGCAGCTCTTGGCAATGTTGGAATCATCAGTGACACGGACAGTGAAGGAGAAGGCGGAAGAGATTCAACCTCAAAGCACGCAAATAGAACGATTACAGGACCGCCTTTGCGCTCTTTGAGTTCTTTGAGGTTCCATTTTTCGTTGGCTTAATGAAAATCAGGCTGCGAGCCCGCGAGGGCGTCAGTCCCGCAATTGTCGTCCCGGATTGCTATTCATGCCAATAGGCCCAAGCGCCCATGCGCTCAAATGCGCTGCTCTCTTCGGGCGGGTAATTCTGATTCGGGAAGTACAGGAACAGGTCAAAGTTTAGCCCGCGACCGACCGGCACACAAAGTACCCAGGGATTGCCCTTCCATATGGAAGATTCGTTGCCCATGTGTAGCTCATACTTTGGATAGGCCGCCAACCCCGTAGACGGCACGGAATCCAAGTACTGGGGGACAAGTTCCTCCAGTGATTTCGGGGGGTGGCCTTTCGCCTTCTCAAATGCCGTGACCGCTTCGACCAGAGGCATGCTGCGCTCGGCCAGGGAGTGAAAGCTGACGGTTCGGATCGTATTTGCCGCCGATCTCAGCGCGGTGCCGGTGGCCAGGTAAATGACGCTGAGTAGCAGCAGGCGCAGGCCGAGCGCGCGCAACTTGGCAAACAATAGAAACACGATACTGCACGGGATGACCAGGAAAAGGGTCCCGGTGGCCAGCGCAATCGTCATCAGCACGCCGATAAAGTCAATGCTGTGGAAGGCTTTGGGGGCTTGCGGAATGACACTCAGAAATACGCAGGCATTGATCGCGCCGCAAGCGAGGAAAGAGAGCACTATAAAGCGGCCCAAGGGGATTTGGTCGAAGGGCGGAATGTCCGGGGGACGCGCTTTACTCATGCATGTAGCCCCATGCGCCCAAGCGTTCAAAACCGTTGCCTTCAAATTCTTCGGGGTAGTTCTGCAGGGGAAAATATAAGAATCGGTCGAAGCTTCCCAGGCCGCGGTTCGCCCGCACATCAAGCACCCACGGATTGCCGAGCCAGTAAGCTGCCTCCTTGCCGGTCGAATACTCGATTCGCGGAAAGGCGGCCAAGCCCGTGCCGGGGATCGCGCTGATATACGCCGGCACCAATTCCTCCAGTCGCTCGGGAAGTCGGCCCTCCTTCGCTTCGAACGCCTTCACCGCTTCCACGAGCGGCATGCTGCGCTCCGCAAGGCTGCTAAAGGAAGCCATGCGGATTGTTGCGCCCGCCCAGCCCGATCCGAACAGCGTGGCGAAGTAGATCGCGCTGCCCAGTAAGAGCCGAAGACCGAGGCTGCGCGATTTCGGTATCAGCAGGAATACGAGGCCGCAGGGAGTGGCAAGAAAAAGCATCGGCAGCGATAGCATTGCCGTTATCGCCGTCCCCGCCCATAGCCCGGCGCGGTAGGTCCAGTCGATCTGGGGCAGGTCGTTCAAGAACACGAAGCTGTTGATCACACCGCAAGAGATGAACGTCACCGCTACGAAGTGCCCGAGTGGGGTTTGTCCGAGCGGCGGGGCTTCTTTCTTGTGCTTCAACGAGCGCCACGGCCACAGCAATTGCTCCAGCCTTGGCTCGCGCGGGGTGGCGTTTGCGTCATCGTGAACGTCCATAGCGCCACTATACAACGATGCGGCAAGACGCGCCACTATTGATTTCCGTCACGACGCGTCCCAAAGTAGACCCAATGTGCCGTGCGAAACGGGTCCAGGTCACCCCACGCGTCCACGGGGACGGGCACGCGCGAAAAGGCCCATGTGGCAACGATTGGCGCGCTGGGGCAGCCCTCGCGGCGCGTGCTCGCAAGCGTAAGGGGCGCGAGTCCGTCCCTGCATCGTCGTCATCGCGCTAAATTCGGTCACTTTCTTGACTCGGCCTCCGGATATTTTGTAGACTACTGCTTCCCGGTGCCGGGATAGCTCAGTTGGTAGAGCAGCGGACTGAAAATCCGCGTGTCGGCAGTTCGACTCTGCCTCCTGGCACCATTTTTTTGCCTCTCTTATGCTGGAATAGCTCAGTCGGTAGAGCGCTTCACTCGTAATGAAGAGGTCCGGGGTTCGATTCCCCGTTCCAGCCCCAGTATATCCTTATCACCAAACAACTTACGAGATTCGTTGTTTGGTGGTTTTGTTTTTGGGGCCGATTGAATCGCGCTTACTTGGGTGCTCGTCAGTGGGCTTCCAGGTAGACCTCTGCAAAGCGCAGACCGAGCTTCTTGAGGCCTTCGTGGTCGTAGTGGCCATTCTCCAGTTTCTCATAAAAATCGGGGGAGTGTGGCTCCGGGCGCTGGGGGATCAGGTGGACGTCGGGTGTTTCCCCCGCCACGCGCCGCATCCCGCGAACGACGTCGGGACCGCCCACTTCAAAGAGCAGGAAGGGGAGGGAATTCTGGTTTGTGTCCGCTCGGATCCGGGCAATCAGCGTCTTCAGATTGTCCCCATAGGCGCGAGCAGCCTCGGGAATGTTGCCATCGCTCTCACCCTGCACCCATAGCATTCCACGCAGTTCGTAGTCCTCGGGGGGATATCCGGCGAGTACCGCCCGTGTATAGGCCACCAGTTCGCCATAGAGTTTTGGGGCCTCCGTCTCCTTGGTCGTGGCGGCTTTCTCAGGGCTCCAATCCGGATTCCACGCGCCATGGAGCGTTGTGGCGCCGGCCGTCCGTTTGATGAAGAGAAAGCGTTCCTGGGGCCAGGCCTCGGCCAGAGCAATTCCGAAGAAAAGCTCCGGTCCGAAGATCTGCTCGCACTTATAGATCTCACCGATTTCGGGCGAGGGCGCGACAGGACCAAGCGGGCGAACCGATTCGCCGTTATAGGCGAGGGTAATGCGATCTCTTACCCGGGCGAGTCGCTCCCGATCCGCGTCGGACAGTTTCGCGCCATCGGCGCGGCCCTCCATATTGGACTGTCCGGCGAAGATGAAGACATTGATCTTTCCAGTGGTCTGCTGTTGTGGCGAAGCGGTTTCCTGAGGCTGGGCCGAGGCGACGAGTCCCAGGATAGTGAGACCGACCAGGGTTGCGCGTACCAGTAACATGTGTTTGGACCTCCCGGCATTTTCCCAGACGCACTCACTATAGATTGATGGGAACACGGGGCGCAATCTCAAGCAGTAGTGCCGGGGAGGCGTGACTGAGAGAAAAGACGTCCGGCAATCCAGGCGTGTGGAGTCGTTTTTTTGGGGTGCCTTTTGTAAATTCGACGAAAACATGGCAAACTGTATCGGAGGAGGGGCACATCCAAAAGGGAGCTATTGATGATCGAACTCACCTGCCAGCACTGCGGTACGTTGCTGCGAATGGATGACTCGTTTGCAGGGCGCGATGGCTGGTGCCGTGAATGCAAGCAAATGGTCATTATTCCTTCGGGGAACCAGGTCATACGGGTGGAGGACCTGCCGCCCGGGGAGGCTATTGGCCGCCTGCAGCACCTGCTGAGCTACGCCGCGCGCAAGGCGGATCAATACAAGCAGTATCTCGCGGAGAAGGCGGCGGAGGATGAAGCGCGGGCACGCCTGGCGGCGAACCTGGTGGAGGAACAGCGGCGCTCCGCTGCGCTTTCGGCCGAGTTGGATCGCATTAAGGCGATACCTCTGGAGCCATCCCCCCTGCTTGACGACATCGATCTCGAGGGCCCCCTTGAAGCGGAAAAAGCGCGCGAAGAGGCTGCGGCCCTGATCACCACCCTGGAGTCCGATCTGGCCCTGGCCCGTGAAAACCGGGCTGCGCTGGAGGCCGAGCTGGAGAAACAAAGCGCCGAAATCAAGGCGCTGAAGGAGGCGCTGGAGGGTGCGCGCGGGGCGGAAGTGGCGGCGACGAGCCAGGTGCTGTCGCTGGAGGAAGAACTGGCCTGCGCCCGGCAGATGCTGGAAGAGGCCAGTCGCAATCTTGACAGCGCGCGAGAAGAGGCCCGCGTGTGCACGGATGCGCTGAAGGCGCTGCGCAATGAGTATGAAGGGATGGAGGCGGCGCGTCTGGACGCGGTCAACCACCTGCGTGAGGTGGATCTGGACCGGGATTTGCATCGGGAAGAAGTGGAACGTCTGCAGGAGATGCTCCATACCTTGGAGGCAGAGCGGGACGACCTCGGTCGACGTGTGGCTGCGGCCGAGGGGCTTGTGGATGAGTATACGGGGGCTGCGCGCTTGAACGAGGAAAAGTCTTTGAAACTGGAGGCCGATTTGTCGGCCCAGCAGGCGCTGATCGCCGAATTGACCGCCGAGCGGGACGCGCTCAAGGCGGCGGCGGATGAGGACCGCAGGGGGCTGGCCCAGGCCGACGGGGAGCTGGAAGCCGCTCGGGAATTATTGGCAAGTCTGGAAACGGAACGGGAGAAGCTCCGCGCGGAAGGCGCGGCGGATCGAGAACGGGTGGCGCAATTGGCGGTCGAGCTCGGTCGGCTGGGTGACAGGCTTCGAGAAGCCGAAGAAGAGCGGGACGCGTTGAAGCTTCGCGTCGACACACTAATCGAGTCGGCATCGGAGCGACAAAGTCGGGAAATTCCGTCGGAAACCGGGGACGCCGGAGGAGAGGCCCTGCGCAGCCTGGAGACGAATCATGGCCCGGGGGCCTCCGAACTGGATGCCGGGGCCGTCGCCAGGATTCTCGACACGTTTACCGGTGCCGGAAGCAATGGCACTGGGGGCGCGGCGGTGACTGAGTCCGGCCAGGCAAAGTCGGAATCGCCCGCCGGACGGGAACTCGTCCCCGTGCAGGAAAATGGCGGAGATGATGAAGCACTGGAAGGGGCTAACGGTGCGGACCGAAGCCGGGCGAGCTTCGTGGAACGCTGGCACCGGGAGGCGGAGAAGGAAGGGGCGACCAAGGCGCAGTACCGCCTGGGGGTTCGCTATGAGCAGGGGCTCGGCGTCGAACGGAACGAGGCCGAGGCCATTCGCTGGCTCACACGGGCCGCCGAAGATGGCCACGCGGGCGCGCAGCATCACCTGGGGCAGATGCACGCGGAAGGACGCGGTGTGCTTCAGGACTTCGGGATGGCGCTGCGCTGGTATCGCATGGCCGCCCTCCACGGAAATGCCCGTGCGGAGTGTGAAATTGGCAAGATGTATCTCCAGGGTATCGGTGTGGCGCAGGATGAAGGGGAGGCCCTGCAGTGGTTTGGTCAGGCCGCCGAGAAAGAAGATGCGCTGGGCTATTACCTGCTTGGGCAACTCCATGCCACGGAAAATGGGGCTCATATGGATCTGGCCAGGGCCCGGCGCTGCTTTGAGCGCGCCGCCAAACGGGGTCACGCCGCCGCACAGTATGAAATGGGCAAGTTGCTCCGAAATGGCATCCAACTGCCCCAGGATGACCGCCGTGCGGCGGAATGGTTTACCCTGGCGGCGGAACAGGGGCACCGCGAGGCCCAGCTCGCCCTCGGCGGTTGCTACGAAACCGGGCGGGGAGTCATTCAAAACTTTGCTCAGGCCTATGCGTGGTACAGTCTCGCCGCGACGACACTTGATATAGCGAGGACCGCCCGTGACCAGTTTGCCGCCGCCTTGACCCCGGATCAGGTGCTGGAGGGGCAGGTGCTCGCGGCGGAACTCGCCCATCGAGTCGAGAAGTCGATGCTGATGAAGGCGGAAGTTTGACGGACGATAGTTCGAAAGGGGGAACCGCGTCGGTTAGTCGCCGTATGCGTTGGTCGTTCATGAGCCCGATGTTGGCGCGTTATGAGCAATTCGGCAGTGAAAGGCTTTCGCAGCCAAGCGCGCGGAAACCTTCGCAAGATTGCTTTATCCGGGTTGCAAATTTCTGTCACTTCTGTGGTACACTCCAACGGGACGGGTGGACTTTTGGCCGTTGGGATCGTGGCGGCCTTTGTTCCGGGAGTTTTTCGAGGAAGCGTTGCATGTGGCGTAAGAGCTTTATGGCGGTATCAATTGGTATCGCCCTGTCCCTGACGGGCTGCCCTCCCGATGGAGGGGAGAGCTTTCTCACGCTGAGTCCAGCGTCCGTTCATTTGGAAGTGGGGCAGAGCGCCGAATTGACCGCCGACTCCAGTGCGACGCTGGATACGTTGACCTGGACCTCCGACAAGCCGAGCATCGCGTCCGTGTCCCCTCAGGGGCGCGTTACCGCCGTCGCCGTCGGTTCGGCCCAGATCACCGTCACCAGCCGCCGCACCGAGCTGACCGACACTACCGCCGTCACCGTGGCCGAGAATCTGCCGCCCGCCATCACCATCGGTGAGCCCTCCGCCGCCGTCACGCGCCAGGAGCCGGTCTCCTTTGCTGTGGCCTATGGCGGTGCCGCCGAAATTACGCTTGCCGCCGCCGATATCACCCTGAATACCACCGGCACCGCGACCGCCGTACTGGGCGAACCCGTCGCGACGAGCGATGTCGTCCGCAGCATCCCCATCGATTCCATCGCCGGAGACGGCACCCTGAGCATCTCCATCGCCGCCGGCACCGCCACGGACACCGAGGGCAACACCGCACCCGCCGCAGGGCCGAGCGCCGAAGTAACCGTGGACAACACCGTGCCCACGCTGGAGATCAGCGCGCCCTCGGTCAGCACCACGAACACGGGCCCCGTGGACTATCTGGTCAACTACACCGGCGCCGACAATATTACTCTTTCCACCGCCGATGTGCTCGTGAACGGCACGGGCACCGTGGCCGCGACCCTGGCGGATGTGGCCGCGACCAGCGAAACCGAGCGCACAGTCAGCTTTTCCAGTATCGATGGCGACGGAACCCTCGGCATCTCCATTGCCGCGGCCACCGCCTCGGACCAGGCGGGCAACACCGCCGCCGCCGCCGGGCCCAGCGGGGAAGTGGTGGTGGACAACACGCCCCCCACCGCGACCATCAGCGCGCCCAGCCCTTCGACCACGAACAACGGCCCCCTCACCTTCCGCGTGACCTATGAAGGCGCCAGCGCGATCACCCTGGCCGAGTCTGACGTGCAGATCAACGGCAGCGCCGGGGTCGTGGCGGTCCTCGACGAAATCGAGGCCACCAGCGACACCGTCCGCACCATCCGCTTCTCCACCATCGCGGGCGACGGCACCCTGGGCATATCCCTCGCTGCCGGCACCGCCACCGACGTCGCTGGCAACCAGGCCCCGGCCGCCGGGCCCAGCGACACCGCCACCGTGGACAACACCGCGCCGACCATCACCATCGGCGATCCCTCCACCGACAACACCAGCGCCGGGCCCGTCACCTACCCCGTGACCTACGAAGGCGCGAGCGACGTCACGCTTAAGACCGCGGACGTGACCCTGAACCGCACCGGCACCGCCAACGCCCAGGTCACCGCGATTACCGAGGCCGACGGTGGTCGCTACGACGTCACCCTCGCCAACTTTATCGGGAACGGCACGGTGGGCATCGGCATCGCCGCTGGCACCGCCACCGACGCCGCCGACAACGACGCGCCCGCCGCCGGGCCCAGCGCCACCGTCCAGGTGGAGAACACCGGCCCCACGCTCCTCATCGGGCCGCCCTCCGCCACACACACCTTCGAAGAACCCGTCAGCTACACCGTCACCTACGCCGACGCCACCGCAATAGACCTCGCCCCGGCCGACATCACCCTCAACAGCGAAGACGGCGTCACCGCCACCATCGCCGTCACCGGCAGCGGAAACACCGAACGCACCGTCACCCTCAGCGCCTTCAGCGGCCTCGGCGAAGTCACCATATCCATCGCCGCCGGCACCGCCCAGGACGGCGATGCCAACCAGGCCCCCGCCGCAGGCCCCAGCGCCCCCCTCACCGTCAGCCCACTCCTCGAACCCGGCAGCGGCTTCACCGGCCCAACGCCCCAGCCCGACCCCGTCGGCGACCCCGGCGCCCCCGGCATCGACGCCAAAGCCATCGCAAGGTGGGACGTCGTCCCCTACCAGACCTTCGAAAAATACTTCAACGTCGGCGTCGTCGCCTTCCACATCAACGACATCGACCGGGTAGCCTTCTCCGTAGAAGGCGGCCCCTGGCAGGCCGTCCGCGAAATGACCCTCAACCCCGAGACGGACGTGGTGGAATACTGGATTGGATTGGATGCGAGAGATTTCGAAGATGGGCCGATAGAGGTAAGGGCCGTGGCCTATCCGAAGGTGGGGGTGCCGAGGGTGCTGCAAGACGCGTCCGGCGATGATCTCGGCGAGCAATCGCTCAAGCTGTATACGAACGCGGGGGGAACCCTCCCCAACACCGGCGTGAAGGTCTTCGTATCTCCCGAGGGTAGCGATTCGGGCGGCGATGGTACGCGCACGAATCCCTTTCAGACGATCAAACGTGCGGTGGAAACCTCGCGCGCCAACGCCGGAGGCACCTTGGCTGGTGCAACAATATCGCTCCTTGAGGGGACCTATATCTACCCGAATGACACCGGCGATGCTGGCCTCCGTGCGGGGGATCGGTGGATGACGCTCCGGGCCGCCGAGGGCGTGGAACACACCGCGGTGGTGCTCACGGGGCCGCAGCTCGGTGTAAGGCAGAGGATGCTTCACGTACAAGGGGTGACACTCCAACTCCCAGACGCCGGTACCGTCTTCAAGAACCTGAGCGACCCTTACAACAATCACTTCTGGGTGGATGAATGTGAGATCATAGGCAACGGGTTTATTGGAGAAAACCTCAATGTGTCGACTGTCATAACTGGTGGGAATCGACCTACGTTCTATACGGACGTAGAAATCCACGATATTCAGAATACCGACTTAGGCGCTAATACCCGACTGATAAGAAATGTTTCAGCACGTAACCTCGGTGCCGACTTCAACAACTGCCACGGCATAACAATAAATGCCTCGGTGACCCACATGCGACACAATGCAGGTGTCCACCCTGATGTCGTTCAAATATTTCCGGTTGTTGACAATGTAATCTTCTATGGATTGGAAGCGCGGGACGTGGTGGCGCAAGGGATCAGTATCGGGGATCCTGCCTCGCAGTGTTCGAATGTGGCCGTTGCCAACGCGCTACTTGAGCAGACTGCGGGTTCAGGCATGTGGCAATGGGGACCTACGGGTACGGTGGTGAATCACATCGTCTTCTGGCACGTCACGTGGAGGAGATTTGGGTTCATCAGTCAAAATGATACTATCGCCAACCTTAGCATCAAGAACTGCGTGCTAGAGGCAATCACGGGGGCGCTAGCTCTTGGTTCGTTTACGAATCTCGACGTTGAGAACAACCACTTTGTAGAAGGTGCAGTTGCCAATACAAATACGACTTGGGGCGTCACTTTCACTACCGGAGATCCCGGCTTTACGGATGTCGCCTTCGGCGATTACAGGCCTGGTTTCGGCTCTCCTCTCCGGGCTCGAGTAACAGAACCCCTGGTCCCAGTAGACCTGATTGGTCGGCCATTGCGAATGCCCGCCGCGATCGGTGCACTGCAACCATCATCACCGTAAAATTTTAAAATGGCGCATTTCACACGTGCCACTGGCGAGTCAGGGTAGCGTTGAATCTCGCGACCGCGCAAATAGATTCTTTTAAAAACTCTCTGTCGTCTCCATAAGGAGAGGCACGTGTGCATTGACTATACTCTCGAGACCCAACAATGTGTCTGTGCTGCGAAAACACGACCACGGAGTTAAGTGTGAGATATAGAAACTTAGTTAAGCGTTGTGTTCGCAGTTTAGGCTTTGAATTGCGACCACAGACCAGTATTCCATTCGGTGTGGATTGGTGTTGGGATGTGCGTGGCATAATGGGCGGCAAGGAGCCTATGTGTGTTTTTGATGTGGGAGCAAATCGTGGGCAGACTGCGCTGAGACTTAGCGAAGAATTTTCTAACTGTCAAATTTATTCATTTGAACCGGTTCCATCCACTTTCGAAATGTTATGCGCGAACATCTGCTCTCATCCGAACATCGAAGCCATCAACTCTGCCGTTGGCGAAGAAAGTGGCGTCATTAGTATAACGTATGAACCTGGTTCCGGCAGCAATACGACGATTCCGCGAACAGGGACGAATCTGCCAACGGTTACTGTTCCCCTGACAACAATTGATGAATTCTGTACGGCGACCAAAATACCCTTAATCGACTTACTTAAGATCGACGTTGAAGGCGGAGAGCCAAATGTTCTCCGGGGCGCACAGCGCATGCTCGAAGCTAGAAATATACGAGCAATCCTAGCAGAATGTGAATTCACTCGCCGCGAAGACGAGCCGCATGGACTATTTGATGAGATATGGTCGTTTTTGAGGCAATATGAATTCCGAGTCGGGGCTTTTTATTCAGGTGGCGTAGATCGTTCGGGATGGGTTTGGGGAGACTGCCTCTTCGTTCAGGTTGGTCGGGGTCCCTCTCATGTAATTTGCTCGCCATGGGCCAGCACTTCGGACTCTCATATCCGATGACACGTCTCGAATCTACCACCCCTGACACCCCCGCCGCTTCTCTCGCGGCAGACCAAGCAGTTGCGATCCCAATCGGCTTCGACAATGGTCATTTTGCTACCGGCCATCTTATGGATGACATCAGAGGTCGTTCCGTTCGTGGTGGCGCTGTCACGCTAGCCTCCCAAGCTGTAAAATTCATACTGCAATTTGGCTCAACCATGGTCCTTGCGCGCCTACTGTCCCCTGGTGACTTTGGGCTTATTGCTATGGTTACAGCAGTAACTGGCTTCGTTGAAATATTCAAAGACGCCGGTCTCTCCGTCGCCACGATCCAACGAGAGCATGTCAATCATGATCAAGTCTCGACCCTCTTCTGGATCAATGTTCTCCTATCTATCGTTGTTATGTTTGTTGTTATCGCGTCAGGCCCTGCAATTGCTTGGTTCTATGGCGAATCTCGTCTCATTACTATTACCGCCGCACTTGCGACCGCTTTCATTTTTAGCGGCCTCACCGTGCAGCATCAGGCACTTATGCGTCGACAGATGCGCTTCAAAGAGTTGGCGATTGTCGATATCTTGTCTATGGCTGCTGGCATATTCATTGCCATTTTCATGTCGCTGCAAGGATTGGGGTATTGGTCACTTGTTGGGATGACTATCGCGTGTGCTGCCGCCAATTGCGTGTTGGTATGGTTGAGATGTGGTTGGCGGCCAGGCGCACCTTCTCTGCGCAGTGGTGTCGCGGATATGCTACGCTTCGGCGGTGGCTTGACGGGATTTAGTTTTTTGAATTACTTCACTCGTAATGCTGACAGTATTATAATCGGTTATGCTTTAGGTGGCCCCTCGCTCGGAGTATATTCTAAGGCTTACGGTTTACTAATGATGCCTATGCGGCAGATTAACGGACCAATTGATAGTGTTATACTCCCCACCCTCAGTCGTTTGCGGTTTGAGCCAGATCGCTATCGGAGCGCCTTCTTGCGCGCAGTTAGTATGTTGTCGTTCGTTGGTATACCTATAGTCGCTTTTCTTTTCGTGGTCGCAGACGAGATAGTGTATATTATCCTCGGGAGCCAATGGGAGGGGGCAGCAGCTGTCTTTCGCTGCCTAATGCCCGCCGCTCTTTTGGGTACCATCAATGTTGCGCCGGGTTGGTTATGCGTCTCGCTCGGTAGGACGAAGGTACCGCTCATTTGGTCTGCGATCTCGGCACCGATCAGTATCGTAGCCTTCCTAATAGGTGCTTACTGGGGAATTATAGGAGTGGCGGTGGGATTCTCTATAAGTTGGTGCGGGCTTTTTACTCTATTCGTTGCTATGGCCTGCCGTCACTCACCCGTGACATTCTTGCAAACGGCTGGTTGCCTACTCATGCCGCTAGTTGCCGCATTCTTTGCGGTATTCATATCCCTACTATTCGTACAATTAACTGCTGATTTACGCTTTAGTGTTCTAGGGAGTGTTCTAGTTAACTTAGGAATTTTTGCGACAGTCTATTTTTCCTTGTTCGCTTTTCTGCCCTCGGGACGAGTTCGTCTCAATTGGCTATGGCGGGATGGATTCAAAGCACTTGTAGCTCCGAAGAGTCAGGAAATTTAATGAAGCAACAAGATCTTCGCTATGTCCCAGGACGGGTTCACTACTCAATCGACTACGTTAAGGGTGGACGAATTTTCAGCTATGCGCATCAGATTGATTCGGTGATTTCCTTCGAACCAGTTACGGTGCTCGAGATTGGCGCTGGCGGCGGCGTGGTGACGTCCGCGTTAAGAGCTCTGGGGTTGGGAGTGACAACGTTGGATGTGCAGACGGAGCTTCGGGCAGACATCACGGCGTCAGTTACTGAGATTCCATGCAGCGACAAATCCTTCGATGTCACACTATGTAGCCAGGTACTGGAGCACTTGCCATTCGAACAATTTGCGCCTGCCCTTAGCGAACTTCGGAGAGTTTCCAAACGAGGCCTCGTACTCAGTCTCCCAGATGCTTCCAGACATTGGTATATTGCCGGAAGGCTACCGAAACTTCCGGAGTTTAAAATCCCGTTCCAACTTCGACGTTGGGCACCGGTTCCCGATCACGCGTTGGAAGGCGCCGGTCACTATTGGGAAATTGGCTACTCTGAATATCCACTCACTAGAATTCTTCGTGAAATTCGTGAAGTAGGTTGGCGTCTAGATTCAACCTGGCGTGTAACGGAAATGAGTTGGCACCGATTTTTTAGATTGGAGAACTCGTGAGCGGCGACGTTGATATTCTGATGGTTACTTATGACCGTGCTGAGTATACCCGCATTACACTCAATCAACTGCTTGACACGTCTACCGAGGGTACCCGTATATGGATCTGGCATAACGGCAACCATCAGCCGACCCTCAACGTAGTACGTTCATATCTTGATCACCCTCGACTTTTCAGGTTTCATCACAGCAATGAGAACAAGAAGCTTCGCGAGCCAACCAACTGGTTCTTGACCGAGGCAGAGGGACCGTATCTGGCAAAAGTTGATGATGACCTGCTGATGCCTGCCGGGTGGATTCAGCGAATAGTGTCCGCGTACCAAGCCAATCCGGATGTGGGCGTATTGGGAACATGGCCATTTATGGCGGAAGATATTCGGCCGGAGCTTGCGGAAAGAAAAGTAGTTCCCTTACAGGGTGGGGATAGCATGATGCTCAACTGCTGGGTGGGTGGGAACGGAGTGGTCGTCAAGAAGGAACTGGTTAAGAAGATCGGTCTGATCCGAAAGAAGGAATCATTTCCGCGGTGGATGATGCGTGCCTGTGCGAAGGGATACAATGTTGGCTGGCTGTATCCGTTTATTGTTTGTGAGAATCTAGATGACCCGCGTAGCGAATTCTGCAGGATAAAAACGGACGAGGATGCCAAGCGTTACGCGGGGCTTTCGAATCAAGTCCTTGGGTTATTCACAGTGGAAGAACTTGTTAGTACGATCAGGGAGCAAGCGATTGGTGTGCAAATGACTCCCTATGATATCCGTCAACACATTGGCCCGCGCGCTTTCGCCCGTCGCGTCATCGGGAAGGTCGGGCGAGTTATTTCACGTCATGTCAAGGAGAGGGGATAACATTTTGCCTTATGTTTCCGTCATCATGCCGGCTTATAATCCTGGAGAGTATCTGGGTCCGGCAGTGGACAGTATCCTCGCGCAGGATTTCGACGACCTTGAATTATTGATAGTCGACGACGGAAGTACGGACGGCTACGTGGATTTGTTGGCGAAGAGCCGCTTTGATTCACGACTGCGTGTAATACGCCAGCCGAACTCTGGAAAGCCGGCGGCAATGAACAGGGCGATGCGAGAGGCCGTCGGAGAGTGGATAGTGATGCAGGATGCGGACGACATAGCCCACCCCGAGCGTATCGAAAGGCTGGTCCAGGCGGTTAAGGGCGAGCCGGACTTGGGTGCCGTATTTAGCGGCTACTACTTGGTAGTGAACCACCACTCCCTGGCTCCTCTATCGGAGAAGAAGAATAGGGTAGCTTGTCGAGAAGACATTGAACAGTTTCGTATGCCCTCCCACGATCCGACAATCATGTTTCGCGCTGCGATTGGAAGAGAGTTGGGTTTTGATGAGGAATTGCGCGGAACAGAGGGCTATGATTTTATACTTCGACTCGGTGAGCGATACCCACTTTGTGTCATTCCAGACGTGCTGTACGGTTACCGGATTCACGATGATTCGATAACTCGCAGTGACCCGGTAAAACGCCACCACCTCATGATTAAGACCTTGAGTAAAGCCTGCCAGCGGCGTGGGTTGGTTTTCGAAAATCAGTTTCCAATCTTGTCAATATCCGGACGGGCTACCATTTTCGCAGACAATGGCCTTCACGCTCACTTCATGCAGAGTGTCTTGAGTTTACGCGAGAAAGGCAACCTTTTGGCCGCGTGGAAGACCGCCCTTGCAAGTATTGCCTTTCAGCCCAGGCATATACGATACTATCGACCACTGGCAGGAGCTGCCCTTCCGTGGTGGCTTATTCGACGACTGCGGCGGCAGAAACAAGGGCGACCCAAAGACTCTTCATCCGGGCGAATCCGCATTCTTGTTGAGAATCCATTTGAGCGCAGTGATCCCGAGCGCTATCAGTTTTTCCATCAGGATGAGACGTATGACTACCGGACTGTGTGTACGCAATCGACCGGACGGAGCAAAGTTGGTCGTATTTGGTCGATACTGCGAAACATACTCGCAATTCGATGGGCGATTCTGCTAGCTCGCCCACACATGGTCTTCTGCGGGGATCCTCGTACAGGGCTTCCGACCTGCCTGTTTGCGCGCCTGACAGGCGTCCGCGTGCCAATGGTTATCTGGAATTTTAATATGCAGTCCCTTTATGGAGGAATGCGTTACTGGGTAGCTCGATGGGGACTTCGAGCGGTCGACCGGGTGGTCGTGTACTCCAACCATGAGAAACGATGCTATGCGGCACATTTTGGGGTAGAAGAGAACAAGTTTTATACAATGCTGCTAAGCGGCCCCTATCTGGATGATATTCGCTATCAGTCGCTCTTGTCAGAGGAGAAGGAGGATTATGTAGTATCACCCGGCTACTCGGGGCGAGACTTCCGATTTCTTGCCGAAGTCGCCAGCCGCACACCTGAACTTCGATTTGTCGTCTTGGCCTACCCCGATTTTATTGATGCGACATTACCCGAGAATGTAGATGTGCGTCACAGTATGCCTGAATTGGAATTCTGCCGCTGGATCGCGAGGGCTCGGCTGTGTCTTCTTCCGATTGCAAACACCGAGACAGCCAATGGACAAATTGCAATAGTGCAGGCTATGAGCCTGCGGACGCTTCTCGTTACGAATGAAACGAACGGTACAGTAGACTATTTGGCCCCAGGAGTAAACTGCATTTCGTTCGATAAGAGCGATGTTGATGGTACGGCACGTAAACTGAGGCGACTTTTCGGTTCGATCGCGGAGTATGATGGCTTAGTTATGCACGCGTATGAGGATGCGCGCGCAAACATGGGAATAGAGGCCACAACGGCGTCGGTGCATGTACTTGTCAGTGAGTTCGTAGAGAGCGGCGGCGGTACACGTATGGTTCAAGACGCCTTCACCGACCAGCGGCGCCAATAGGTATGGAATCATCTTCGCCGTTTAAGTTCGAATGGGCCAACCAAACCACAGTTCACCCGGTAGGCGCGAGCGTGCTTGTGATTTTGGGACTGTTACTGATTGTATTTCCCAGGCGATCAGCGACTATACCTTTGCTTCTTATGGCATGCTTGGTACCCTCAGTGCAGCGGATTGTGGTGGCTGGAATAGACTTCGACTTTTTACGGATATTGATGGTATTTGGAAGTATGCGAATTTTTGCGCGACGAGAGTACCTCGGCTTTCGCTGGATAGGACTTGACACCGCAGTCGTGCTTTGGGTAATGGCTGGTGTGTTCTTTCCGATACTTCTCTTTGGGCTTTCGGCTGTTTTGATTGGTAGGCTCGGAATGGCCTACGACAACCTTGGCATGTACTTTCTTTTTCGTGTGCTTCTCCACACTTTAGATGATTTTCGGGCAACGATCAGATCGGTTATCTATATCAGCCTACTGGTTGCGGCCTTCTTTGCTTTAGAAATGGCAACAGGAAGGAATGTTTTTGCGATATTCGGCGGCGTTCCAGAAATTACTGGAGTTCGGGAGGGGCGTCTACGGTGCCAGGGCGCTTTTTCACATCCAATTCTTGCAGGCGCATTCTGGGCGGCTATTTTGCCCCTAGTAGTCTGCGAATGGCGGGGCTCATTTAGCAACAGGTGGATTGTGAAGGCTTCTGCAGTCGCATGCCTTCTCATAGTCTTCGCATCGGCCTCTTCCACCCCCATCTTTGGCGTACTGGCAGCTGGATTCTGCGGGGCCATGTTTCCCTTTAGAAGCCACCTCCGGTTCGCAAGATGGGCGTTCGTCCTTTTGCTTGTCTTCCTTCACTTGGTCATGCAGGCTCCAGTCTGGCACCTGATTAGCCGTGTGAGCGCGATAGGAGGAAGTAGCGGATGGCATCGCTATGTGCTTATTGATGGGTTCATTAGGCATTGGAATGAATGGTGGGCAATCGGCAGCAATGTGGGCACTTCTCATTGGGGATACATGGCTCACGATGTCACCAATTTCTACGTTGTACAAGGGCTGACAGGGGGAATTGTCCAACTGGGCCTATGGTTCTGGTTGATTGCGATTGCATTCGCGTATGTCGGTAGAATGCGTATCGCTGCGGAGGGGTCTGGCACCGAACTCGTTGTGGTGTGGGGCGTTGGGGTATCGCTGTTTGTGCACATTGTGAATTTTATCGGTGTGAGTTACTACGGCCAGATTTGGTTGGGCTGGTACATGGTTCTCGGTGGGATTGGTTCGCTTTACGCGAGCTCGCTAAGGACTCAAACGGTATCAAACGAAGAATATGGAACTACCCGGATCCGCGATGGCCGCGCTTCTCAGAAGCCATTTCCCCTCAAAGCGATACCAAGTAGGTCGTCGTGGCTAAATCGTGACGTTTTTCCCCACAAGTAGGCATTGGAGTAGTTTTATGACGGGCGAGTTGTCAAAGGCGCGGATACGGGCCCCGAAAGGTAACCCCACCAGATGCAAGTCAGAGCACCTTCGCCTGATACTATCTGCCTGGGGACATCCAGAGCTTGAGAGTACATACTGCGGGGCACCCAAGCGACTCGCTTCGGAGTTGAGTAACTACCTGTCGGATGTAGTGTGTCTTGACCTTCGGCAGACGAAGCCGCTAGATATTGGCTCGGGTATTCTAAGTGTTAGACGTTCTCTAGAATCACGGAGGCCTCGTGCGAACGCACTGTGGCGGTATTGGCCCGAGACTATTGAACGTCTAACCAAGCGTTATAAACAGGTATTGCCTGACATTTCATCACGGAATGTCCACCTCCAATTTGGAGTAGCTGGAATTTTACCATTGCCAACGGTCGCGCATGTCGAGATGTCCGTAGCACAAGCAGTCTCAAATTCAATTTACGCACGTACGTATGGCTTCAGCGACGCGAGTGATCTTTCCATTGAACGGGCAATACAAGGCGAGCAATACTTCCTTGGCCAATGTACTCTGATATGGACTAATTCGCGTTGGACCGCGCAAGGCCTCATCGCTCAGGGTGTGTCAGAGGATCGGATTCGAGTATACCCGCCAGCATGCGGTGTACGCGATCCTGGAGTTGTCGATAGAGAGTGGAGTCAACGGCGAATACTATTTATTGGTGTAGACTGGGAGCGAAAAGGTGGGCCTTTGCTCGTTGAGGCTTTTCGACGGGTTCGAAGGCAACTTGCCGATGCCCGCCTGACGATCATCGGCTGCTCGCCACAAGTGTCAGACGAGGGCGTGGAGATCCTGGGATACCTGAGCAAAGCGAATCCGAATGAGGCGCGACTGATCGAGCAAGCGCTTTCCAATGCGTCTGTGTTTTGCATGCCAACACATTTTGACACTACTGGTATTGTTTTTCTTGAGTCAGCCATGTATGGTCTTCCATCGATAATGCTTGCGGGCCAGGGGCGAGAAGAAATCTTTCCCTCAGATACCGCCATACATGTAAGTGAGCCATGTCCAGACCAACTGGCGGATGTGCTCATAGAGATGCTGAATGATCCGGACCGTCTCGCAAGTATGGGAGAGCGTGCACGTGCAAATGTTCTTGAAAAGCATACCTGGGAAGAGACTGCTAAAGTTGTGTTTTCCTATCTCATAGAAGCGGTTAGTGCAAAGACGGCAAACGGAGCCTAGTTTGATATTGATCGAGAGCGCCAATAAGAATTTTGGATGGCGTGGAATGCCAAATCCTAAGTGGTCGCCGACTATTTTCAATATCTTGGGTTTTGCTTTGTCGAAGTCATGTGGTGGGTGAAGTGCTAGGGCGCTTGGAGTTTCTTAGTATCGATGACACAGGCATCAGGCGTACAGAATATTTTTGGGCGTAGGCAACTGGACGATTGAGTTGTAGAACTTTTCGCTAGCGCCGAAACTGAACCAAACTAGGATTCGCACAATGACTTCCAGCATTCGAAAACGAGCGGGGGCGGCAAAATGGTGGTTGCAGTGTCATTCTCCACAGACGTTGTTTCACCAGTGGCGTTCACACACAGTACGTGCAAGACTGCGCGAGCGATTTGATAACATGCAACCATTACCACTTCCTGACAAGGGTGAATTGGAAATTCATACCTTATGTGGACACAACCAGGTCGACATGGCGGTCTGGAGCCTTCGAAGCTTGTGCAGGTATGGGTCCGTGTCAATGCCGGTCTATGTCCACAGCGATGGAAGCTTAACTGAGGAAGATTCTGCGCTTCTTTCTCGCCTCTTTCCAGGGGTGAAGATAGTCGATAAATCGGAGGCGGATCGAACTTGGAAACAGCAACAGTCTAGCGCCCACGCTCATCTCGATACGTTTCGCCGCGACGCACATTGTGGCCGAAAATTGGTGGACCCTCACCTCTTCGGAGAGTCCAAGTGGCTATTCTTGATGGATACAGATATTCTCTTTTTTGAAGAGCCCGTGAGAATGTTGGAGATGTTCAATGGCGCAGTCAGTAAAGAGGAACTGACCTACATAAGTTGGAATGCGGCCGATGGATTGGCAGCATCCTCTCAGGAGCTGTCAGAGCGCGTTGGGTGGGAGCCGGTCTCACGATTCAATGCCGGTGCACTTTTTCTGCCGCGTTTCGACAAAGAGGCCTGGGCGACGATATCAAGTATTGTCAATTCGTTTCCGCAAGAATGGGTGAGGCATTTCTGGATCGAGCAGACAGTGTATGCGCTTATTGCGGCAAAATATGCATATAGAACGCTGCCGCCGAATTACGAGGTTGGGATTAACTCTCGAAAGAATTGTGTTGCTCGTCATTATGTTGGCGTTCCTACGGTTCGTCCGCGTATGTTTACTCAGGGTATACCGCAATCGTTGCGTAACGAGGACGCGTAATAGTTCGCACTGGCCGCTCTGCACGGGAGTTGATCTCGTAGCAGTCGAAGTGTCAATTTGAAATGAACGGGTGGAGTAGTATGAGCGTCCATGATGTAACAGTCATAGTGGTGACTTATAACACGCGGGAGATGACCCAGGCATGTTTGACTTCATTACGTGAAGGCGCGCAAGAACTTAGTATTGAAATAATTGTAATAGACAACGCATCGGAAGACGGCTCTGCCGACATGATCCGGAAGGATTTCCCAGGCGCAGCTCTAATCTCAAGTGAGCAAAACCACGGCTTTGCGGGAGCAAACAACCTGGCCGCGCGGGAGGCTCGAGGGAAGTACGTTCTACTGTTGAATCCTGATACGCTGGTGCTGAATAGCGCTATCGACCGGCTGGTGGCGTTTGCGGAGGCCCACCCGGAGGCGAGTATTTTTGGCGGGCGGACGTTTTTCGGGGACGGGACGTTGAATCCGGCTTCGTGTTTTCGGGCGCCGTCCCTTTGGGGGCTATTTTGTCGGGCGGTAGCGCTTGACGTGACTTTTCCTGATTCTGTGCTGTTCAATCCAGACTGCTATGGCGGCTGGGCTCGTGACACAGTTCGAGAGGTCGATATTGTCAGCGGTTGCTTTTTGCTGATCCGGTCGGGGCTCTGGCGGGAGTTGGGGGGCTTTGACACGGATTATTTCATGTATGGGGAGGACTGGGATCTTTGCATGCGTGCGCGGGCGCTTGGTCACAAGTGCTTGATTTGCCCGGAGGCGGAAATCGTGCACTATGGGGGGGCGTCAGAGCCGCTGCAGGATGGGCGGATTGTGCGGTTGCTTCAGACAAAGGTGCTGCTTTTCCGGAAGCGCTGGGGGAAGCTGCGGCGCATGGCGGGGGTGGCTCTCTTGTCCCTGTGGGTTATTGTTCGCCTGGTGGGGTATGGTGCGTCATGTCTCATCCTGGGCGTTCGGTGCGAGGAGTATGGCTGTTGGAAGCGAATTTGGGCCGCCCGATCGCAATGGCGCGCGTAGGAAGTAGTTGCTAAGATTGTCCATTCGGTTTCGTCAGGGACACGAGGAGAAACGAGATTGCTAGACAAGAATGGGACACCAAAGGCTGGAAGCGAGCATCAGCGGAATGTGATCTGCTTTTCGAGCCATGACTGGTGGTATCACAACCGGGCGCATTCGGACTTGCAGCTTATGACGCGAATCGCGCGGGAGCGGAAGGTGTTGCTGATTAACAGCATCGGGATGCGTATGCCGATGCCGGGCAAGTCAACGATGCCGTTAAGACGAATTCTGCGGAAAGCGTTGAGCATGTTGCGCTACGTGCGCCGCCCGTTGCCGTCCACGCCCGGCTTCATTGTGATGACGCCAATCATGGTACCGCTTTATGGAGTGCCGCTGCTCCGTCGACTTAATTTTCTGTTTATCCGGCTACAGATTCAACTGGTCGCTCGACTAATGGGAATCCAATGTCCGCACGTTTTTATCACCGTCCCCACGGGCATAGAGGTGGCTCGGCATATGGAGAGGAGTTGCCTTGTGTACAATCGATCAGATATTCACTCGGCGTTCGACGAGGTCGACAAGGACTATATCGTCCCGCTTGAGAACGAGCTGCTCGCGGGTGCGGATGCGGTGTTTTATTCGAGTCACAGCCTTATGGAGAAGGAGGCGGCGCAATCGGGCGACCGGGCGTATTTTCTAGATCACGGTCTTGATATCGAGCACTTTAAGCGTGTTGTCGGCGAGTCCCTTCCTCGCTTGACGCTCCACGGGGCGGTGATTGGCTTCTTCGGCGGGCTGGATGATTATATTGTGGACTTTGATCTCATTGAATTGCTGGCTCAACGCTTCCCCGATGCTACGATTCTTCTAATCGGTGATGCGACATTGTCGTTGGAAAGGCTGGAGCGCTATCCGAATATTGTGTTGACGGGAGCGAAGCCCTACGCGGAAATTCCCGCGTATGGAAGTCTGTTTGACGTGGCGATCATGCCGTGGCTTCAGAACGAGTGGATCAGGTACTGCAATCCGATCAAGATGAAAGAGTATTTAGCGCTGGACTTGGAGATCGTGACAACGTATTTCCCCGAGGCGGAGTTTTACAGGGAGCACATGTATATTGCGGAGTCTCACGAGCAGTTTATTGCTATGGTTCACGATATTCTAGACCACAGTGCGCGAAAAGTTGATTCCAAGGCCAGGCGGCTGCTGCTCCAGCACGCAAGCTGGGATGATCGTAGCTGCGAGTGTTTGGCGCATTTGGACAAGGTGAGCGAGGCGTTATGTGCGGAATAGCCGGATTCAGATGCTTTGGAATGCAAGCACGCCAGGAATGGGTGCACGCGATGACTGATCAATTGGCGCATCGCGGCCCTGACGGCTCTGGGAGTCTCCTGCTAGAGGATGTCGCGCTGGGACACCGGCGACTTTCAATTATCGACCTCTCTCATTCGATCCAACCGATGAGTACAAGTGAGGGGCGTTTCCACCTGACCTATAACGGAGAGATTTTCAACTACAAGGAATTGCGCGCTGTGTTGGAAAAGGACGGGGCAACCTTTAGGACGGCAGGGGACACGGAGGTGCTGCTTCAGGTCCTAAGATACTGGGGGCCAGCGGGGCTTCATAAGCTCAACGGACAATTCGCTTTCGCGTTCTATGATGAAAGTCAGCACGAGCTGATGGTGTGCCGCGATCGAATGGGTATTTTACCGCTCTTTTACCACTTTGACGGGAGACGCTTTTCTTTCGCATCGGAAATAAAGGCGCTGCTGGCTTTGCCTTGGATCGACGCGGAGCTTAACCCCGATGCGGTTGAGCGCTATCTGGCAACGCGGTCCACACGCGCACCACAAACGCTGTTTCGCGGAATCCATAAACTGGAGCCAGGCACCCACCTGATTCTTAGTGCCTCTGGCGAATTGAAGAAAACGCAGTGGTGGTGTTTGCCTGGTCCTGTTTCCAACGTAAGTGGCCCGCAGGAGGCGGAGTGTTTGGTCAGAGATGCGCTTACCAGTGCGGTAAAGGCCAGGTTGGTGGCAGATGTTCCAGTTGGCGCGTTTCTCAGTGGGGGGCTTGATAGCAGCCTGATTACGGCGCTGGCAGCAACTATCAACGAGAAACCCGTCACGTGTTTCGTTGCGGGTTTTGGTGATGCTCGATTCGATGAGGTGCCTTACGCTCAAAGTGTAGCGGAGCACTACGGACTTGAATTGGAAGTTGTTCTGCTAGACCCCGGGGCCTTTATATCATCTTACGAGAAGTTGACTTGGAATCGCGATGCACCACTCTCGGAACCTGGAGATGTGGCGGTCTACCACATAGCAATACAGGCAGCCTCACGTGTAAAGGTCATGTTGAGCGGAGAAGGGGCGGACGAGCTGTTTGCAGGGTATCCCAAGCACCGAATCGACCAGCAACTGGATGCCCTTCAGCGCCTTCCAATCGGACTCCGAAAATATATTGTTCCCTTCCTTGAACGCAGGCTCGCACAGAGAGCGTCCAGACTGCGTGTGGCAGTTCGAGCATTGAGCGCCAGATCGCGCCAAGAGCGGTGGCTGAACTGGTTCGCGCCATTTACCTGGTACGAACTTGAAGCCATGCGGGAAGGATTTGGTGGGATCCTCGATGAGTCGTCTGATGTGGACTCTGATTATTTGAACGCCATGCTCAGAAACGATTGCGGGCAGTGGCTGGGGGACAATCTTCTCGAACGGGGAGATCGTATGTCAATGGCCGCGTCCATAGAGTGCCGTCCGCCATTCATGGATCATAATCTGGTCGAACTCGCCTTTCAAATTCCCAGTTCATTGAAATGCAAGCGCGGAACCGGAAAGATCGTCCTTCGAAACATAGCAAAGGATTTGCTTCCTCCACAAATCATTGAGCGAAGAAAGATAGGATTTAAGGTGCCAATCGATCAGTGGTTTCGAGGAGAAATGCGCGAATACGTCTGGGATCATTTACTGGGGACAAACTCCTTCGTCGGGGAGTATTTGTCGCGCAAAGTCATCGCGGATATTTATTCGCGACATCTCTCAGGCAAGAATGAGGAACTGAAAATCTGGACTCTTCTTGGATTGGAAATATGGCACAGAAGATTCTTGGTGATGTGAACCCAGACAAACCATGGAAGGGAACTTCCAAGGATGCGCATCCGTAGCAATACCCAGAAATGCGAACACAACCCCTGTGTCAATAGATTACTTTATTGCTTACGAGATGCCATTTTTTTGACAGGACCGAGATTTACGGGTAAGATCCTATCGGGCGTGGATGGGGAATTTTGCAGGGTGAACAGTGCGGTCGGATCGGTCATGCGAAGGGCCGGTATTTAGGTGCTGCGCTGTGCGCAACAAGGGGATGGTGATCGCCGTCAGGGGATTAGCATCCAGAGGGTTTGAGGCTATGTGCGAAGAGGCTTTGGGCGTAGTGTCGTTGTTTGACGCGGGGCGATTGGGGGGGGGTGAGGTGTACTCGCCCAATGCCCGTCTGCGGGTGATGGCAATCGCATCGTGCGGGGGGCATTGGGTGCAATTACGCAAACTTTCCAGAGCTTTTGATGGTCATGATGTCTCTTACGTCACGGTGAGCCGCGATTATCGGGTGGAGGTTGATGGCGCGCGGTTCTATTCTGTAATAGACGCCAACCTTACCGATAAGTTTGCGTTGGTTTTGCTTGCGGCCCAGATGGTTTTTGTGGTTTTGCGTGAGCGGCCCGATGTAGTCATTTCTACGGGCGCCGCGCCGGGCTTCTTCGGGCTGGCGTGGTCCAAGTTGCTGCTCGGTTCACGGACGATCTGGGTAGACAGCATTGCCAATTCCGAGCGACTTTCTGCTTCCGGTCGCCATGTGGGACGCTTTGCCGACCTTTGGCTGACCCAGTGGAAGCACCTGCGGAGCAATGAGGGGCCGTACTATGAGGGAGCAATCCTGTGATCTTCGTTACCGTCGGGACGCAGTTACCTTTTGACCGGCTGATCGCTGCAGTGGACCATTGGGCAGAGTCGGCAGGTCGGGGTGATGTTTTTGCTCAGACTTGCGGAGGAACCTACCGTCCGGCCCACATGGCGAATCGGGCCCGCATTTCGCCTGCGGAATGCCGGGATTATTTCAACCGAGCGGACATTGTGGTTGCGCATGCGGGGATGGGCACGATAATTTCGGCGATTGAGGCGGGCAAGCCCCTGGTCATCCTACCTCGTCGCGTGGATTTTGGGGAGCACAGAAACGATCACCAGGTGGCTACTTGCGAACGTTTCTGCAATCTTCCGAATGTCTTCGTGGCGAATACGGATCAGGAGATACCGGAAAAGATCGATGCGGCGCTGGCCGCGTCGCAGTTTGATGCCACGACTCTGGAGGCCTCGGAGGAGTTGCTGGGCGTGATTGGTGGTTTTCTGGACGACGCTCGCAGCCTTAAAGATGTTGATGGAATTATTTGTTTTGGTGGGTCGGTATGGAGCGCAGTTGATAGCGACGAACATGACATCCAAATGATGCGGGAATTCAGTCGGCGTATGCCGGTGATGTACGTGAATTCCATTGGGATGCGAACGCCGTCGGTTGGCGAGGGGCGGGTTTTTTTCAAGCGAGTTGCCCGCAAGCTGCGGAGCTGGAACCGCGGGCTCAGCTTGATTCGAGAGAATTTCGGTGTGTTTAGTCCGGTAACAATACCGGTATTCCACCGCACGGCTTGGGGAAAGGCTATGCTGGCGGAGCAGGTGATGGATGCGGCCCGCTGGATGGGAATCAAGAACCCCTTGATCTGGGTGGCCTGTCCTCCTGCGGCCGAGATCGTTGATCGTCTACCGGCCAGGGGCATGGTCTATCAGCGAACCGACCGGATGGAACACTTTCCTGGTGTGGATACCAAGCTGATCAGAGAATATGACCTTTCTCTAAAGTCGCGTGCCGATTTGACGCTTTTCTGTTCCACCAGCGTCTTTTCGGATGAGCAGGGGGAATGTCGCAAGGCGGTTTTTGTGGATCACGGCGTGGACTATGATTCGTTTGCGTCGGCGCCGGCGGGGGATGGGCCGGAGGACCTTCGGGAGATTGCGCGTCCGCGGATTGGGTTTGTGGGTGGAATCGACATTCACACCTTTGACCCGGCGCTGTTTGTGCGGGTGGCGGAAGCGATGCCGGATTGTTCTTTTGTGATGGTGGGCGGGTGTTCTTTGCCGCCGGACTGGTGCACGCTGGGCAATGTCCACTTTCTGGGGCGCAAGCCCTATGAAGAGGTCGCGTCGTATATGGCGGCCTGCGACGTGCTGATCATGCCGTGGAACCGGAGCCCGTGGATCAAGGCCTGTAACCCGGTCAAGCTGAAGGAGTATCTGGCGGCTGGACGTCCGGTTGTCAGCACGCCCTTCGATGAGCTGTCGCGCTACAGCGACCATGTGGAAGTTGCGGAGGATGCGGAGGGCTTTGTTCAGGCAATCCGTCGCGTGTTGGAGAGTCCCCCCGAGGCGTCGCGGTTGCGCGAGCGTGTTGTCCGCGAGACGTGGGCGGCCAAAGCGGAGAGCGCATTCTCCGCAATTGAGGAGTCAGGCGTCAGTTTCAGGAATTCGTTTAGTCCCGTTGCGGCAGAATCTGAGGGCGATACAACGATGCAGGTTGCGGAGAATTCACCGACAAAACAGGCCGATGCGGCACTCGCACCACGCGGGTATTGGCGGAAGCCGATACTGATTGTCACGGCCTTACTCGCCCTCGTGGGCTTCTGGGTGACCGCCGACGCGTGGCGCGACATCTATCGCCTGGGCACTACCGACGAAGAATCCAGCCACGTGCTCCTGGCGATTCCAGCCGCGATCTGGATAGCGTGGACGAGACGAACTTTTGCGGCGGGAGCCCGGCGCGTGGGTACCTGGCTGGGTCCGGCGTTGGTTGCGCTCGGCTGGTTGCTATTTGCCTATGGCGACCTTCAACTTTTCCAGAGTATCTGGCATTTTGGTGCGATTTGTATCGTGGTCGGCTGTATCGTAACCATCGTTGGACGCGAGGCATTCCTTCGCCTTTGGCCGGCCTTTGCCGTGCTCATCTTCCTGATTCCCGTTCCGGCCATCCTGCGGGCGCAGATCGCGCCCCCGATGCAGACGGTCACCGCCCAGATAACGGCGTACCTGTTGCAGACCTTTGGCGAACCGGTTACGTTGAGCGGGAAAGTGCTGATTGTGAACGGAGTCTCGGTGGGCATTGCCGAAGCCTGCAATGGTATACGCATGGTGTTCGCCCTCGCGCTGGTTTGCTTCTTCTATGCGTTTTCCACGGATCTGAGCACGCGGGCTCGATTCGCGATTGTGCTCGCCAGTCCCCTTATCGCCATCGTCGTGAATATTATTCGTCTGGTGCCCACGGTCTGGCTGTACGGGCACACCGAGGTTGAGTTTGCGGAGCAATTTCACGATCTCATGGGCTGGGCGATGATGCCCGTCGCATTGTTTGGCCTGATCGGTTTTCGAGCGTTGATCTCGTGGGCTTTGAAGGATGATCCGGACCCGCCGGAAGCGTCGAAACCCACCCCCTTGTCGGACGTGCGTCCCTCAGAAGTCTGAAGAAATCTGGGTGCCTGTGTGCCTCAGATGAGCGTGCGAATAGCGCGGCGTCCGCGTCGCATCGAAACTGTCTCATTGAAACCTGCGGTGTCCGGACAACCCGTTGTGGAGCCCGAAGTGTTAAGATTTATCGTCCCCATAATCACCTGCGCCCTGTTGGCGGGCATTGCCGCGGACCAGGCTGCGCGGGAAGTTGCCCCGGCCGGCGTGGACGAGTATCACGCCCGTGTTCGTGCGGCCCTCGACAAGATCCCGTACAACATCGGCGACTGGATTGGTAAAGATACCGAAATCCGGCAGGAGGCGCTCAAAATCCTCGACGCGAACTGCACGTTGAGTCGTGTATACCGCAACTACAAGACCCAGCACACCGCGACCCTGTTATTGGTTCAATGCGCCGATGCCCGAAGTCTGCTCGGTCACTACCCGCCGGTTTGCTATCCGTCGCAGGGCTGGAGTGAGATCTCCTCCGAACCCGGCTCCGTCCCAAAGAGCTACGGTGCGTTCAGCACGACCCGTTACGCTTTTGCATACGACCTCATGCAGCAGTCCAATTCACTCCATGTGACCCACTTTACCGTGCTGCCCGACGGGCGCATCGCCCCGGACATGGGCCTGCTCGAAACGGCCGCTCGCGATCGCCGTTACACCTTTTGTGGCGGCGCCAGTGTACAATTGATCGTGGATTCCGGTCTCTCGGAAAGCGAACAAAACGAGGCCTACGACATGCTCTTCCAGGCAGCAGCGCCCTGGATAGAGGTTGTCCGGGCGGGATTAGACTCATGAGCAACGCACTTATTCCCTCCTCCGGGGGGGGGGCAGGGGGTGGCCACACCTACCAATACACGGACCAGCAGAAACCCGCCGAAAATCCTCTGCTGCTCCTGCACAAGTTCTTGCGGGGACGTTACCTGCTAGCCATCGGACTGGCGATAGTCTTAGGGCCAATCGGTGCCGCTATCGGCTTCATGGCCGTACAGCTTGAATATACGAGTACGTCGACGATTCGAATTGCTCCCGTGCTTCCGAAGATCCTGTTCGAGACCGACGCGAACAGCATGGTCCCCATGTTCGATTCCTTTGTCCAGACTCAGATTTCGTTGATAAGCAGCAGGCGAGTGATGGAGATGGCGATGCAGAGCGAGCCTTGGCGGGAAGCTGGCGGCAAATTCTCGCTTGAAGAACTGGAGCAGTTCACAAAGGGACTGTCTGTGGTTCAGCCCAAGAGCAGTCAGTTGATTGTGGTCAACTTCAGCGATAAGGACCCAAAGCGGGCTCGGGCGGGTTCCAAGTCGATCGTAGACGCCTACAGACGTGTTTATGTGGATAGCGATGTACAGCGTGAAGGTGAGCGCTTTAAGATTCTTGATGACCGGGCGAATGCCCTGCGCAAACAGATCGCGGCGCTGGATGAGCAGATCAAGAAGATTTCGGAGGAGTATGGTTCCGACGATCTGGCAGGCAGATTCGAGTTTGAAATGAGTAACCTGCAGACCATACAAACCGAATTGGAAGCGTCAAAACTCCTGCTGAACTCCCTCGAAGCGGTCGCCGGAGGTGAGGACTCACCCGATGTGCTTGACTATTCCACTCTGACGGTGGAAGAAATCGCGTTGATCGACGGCCACATGCGGAGTCTGCTCGAGCAGCGCAGCCAATTGGAGCGCCAAATAGGGGCATTCGAATCCACATTGCGACGTCCCGAAACTCGCTCGGAATACCGGCAGGCGGTTACGGACCTGGAGAAGCAGAACTCTGAAATTGAAACATATGCAACCGCGTTTCGGGAAAGTCCACTTCTGGCGACACAACCTTCAGTCGACTCGGAACGTATCGCGCCTACGGCCGCGACTGTGGCCCAACTGAGATCAAAAGTGGAGGGTCTCCAGAAGTTATTCGAAGACGCCAACAAGAAGATGATCGAGATAGGGGGCAAGGACTACACGCTGAAGTCCCATCAAAAGGAATTGGCGCGTCTTGAAGCCGATCTCGAGTTGACCAATTCCCGCATAGAACAGCTTTCGCTGGAAGGTTCTGAAAGCGGGCGTGTGAGCATTTTGAGCGAGGCGGAGGTCCCTGGAAGTCCCTCAAACGCAAAACGCCGTATGCAGTTGACCATACTGGGCGGCCTTGCCGGCGCCGGTCTTGGCGTTGCGCTCGTAATGGGGCTCGGATTCCTCCGGTCGAACATCCGCGACATCACCGATGCGCAGGCGATTCAGCCGCGTATGCTTGGGGCGCTTCCGCTGCTTCCCCAGGCGCTCGGGAGCACCTCCGAGGTGATCGCGGCGGCCCATTCGGTCCACCATATTCGAACCATTCTCCATGCGCACATGCCCCCCAATGAGTCCCTGTGTTTGACCGTCACCGCGTCCTGCAGTGGTGCGGGAAAGACCAGCTTCGCTCTTTCCCTGGGTATCTCCTTCGCCACCGCCGGCACGCGTACGTTGATCATCGATGGGGATGTGGTGGGTACCGGGTTGACGCGGCGGACGGGCGCCACGGGCCGGCGCAAGCTGGGCCACGTACTTCGAACCTATGAGGTGATCACGGAGGAGGAGTCGCGCCACGCGCTTCAGGTGGCCCGGCAGACGGGACGTCCAATAGGCCATGCCTTGATTGAACTGGGCTATATCAGTGAGAATGATTTGCAAGACGGCCTTGCGATGCAGAAGGATGTTGGTCTCGGCCTTGCCGACGCGCTGAACGGCGAACATGTCGAAAACTGTCTCGCCGATATTGGAATCCCCGGTCTGAGCATTCTTCCCTCTTCGCGGAGAACCATGGCCAACTCACACAGCATGTCGCCCGTTGCTTTTCGCAAGCTGCTCGATGAATTGCGTCCGATGTTCGATATAATTCTGATCGACTCGGGACCGGTGCCCGGCCTGTCGGATGCGATGATAATGTGCATGTGTGCCGACGGAGTGATTATGATGGCGTCGCGCGGCGACTCGGAGAGCGATGTCCAGCGCGCCTTGAAACATTTGAATGAGCTGAGTGTTCCCGTGGTGGGCCTGGTGTTCAATCGCGCCGATGCGATGGATCTCGAGCGGTCCAAGTTCTCGTCTTCGACCGTATCCAGCAATGGGCGGGAAAAGCTCTCCCAGGCCAATGCGAAGATGGCGGACGAGAGTGTCCCGTGGGACGAGCTGCTTGAGCCCGTCTCCGGTTATGGACCGCTGGCCCAGTCCGTATGGCTCTCCACGGTACACTCGGCGTCCATGAATCCGACCGAAGTCTCATCGTGAGCTTATGGGAATCCCGGAGGCGCGTCTTTCGATGCGTGCCCGGGCTTTTCTGTTGCCGGGGCGGGGCGGGGCGCGCAAACATAAACGACCACAACACGTAATCTTTCAGGAGAATCCCAATGCGCAAGAAACACCGCATTATTGCTGTGACCACACTTTTCACGGTGGTAATCGTCGGCGGCGGTGGCGCTGTATTGGTCCGCCAGCAGATGCTGAATTCGCGAGCTCTGGAAAACAGGGAGCTCGGCATGGCATCCATCGCGCGCGAGGACTACAGCAACGCACTACATCAAATCGGCAGCTATCTTCAGCGCTATGGCCAGGATAAAGATCCCGAGGCGGTCTACGAGTACGCCCGGGCCCGTATGAACGTACCGCTCCCCAACGGCAAGCATATTGGCCAGGCCATAGGCCTATTCCTTCAGGTCTTGTCGGTTGATCCCGGGCACCGGGAGGCCAGGCTGGATTTGATGAAACTCTACTCGCTCACCGGCTACGGCCAGGAGGCCCTGGATCTCGCGGACAAAATCCTGCAGGATGAGCCCGAGAACCTGGAAGCCTTGCGCGCCAAGGCCGGAGCGCTGACACGGAATCGCAAGTTTGACGAAGCCTTGGAAATCGCCCGGAGGCTTACGGAACTGGCGCCGGAAAGCACCCGTGACCACGTGCTGGTGCTCACCCTGATGCAGAGCAATGGAGCCGAGACACCGGAATTACTCGCTTACCCGGATTCTCAGGCCGCTCTGAACCATGAGCAGGCGGGCTACTCTATTATTCGCGCATTAGCACTGGAAATGGCCGGCCGGCGAAATGAAGCCACGGAAGCGGCGAAGCGTGCCGGCGAAATCGTGCAGCCGGAATCGGAAGATGTATTGCTCGTAAATACCATCATGGCGCAGTTTGGCCTCTACAGTGAGTCCCTCAACCTGCTCGCGCGAACGGCCCCTGCGTCGAAGAACCCGGACCTGCTTCAGTTCTATTGTCAGCGCCTCTTCGAAGTGGGAAACACGCCGGAGGTCTTGAAGCTGACGGGAGCGGAGCAGATTTCAACGCTCTCGTCGGGCTTGCTTGCGGTTCGCGGTATGGCCGCCGGACGTGAGGGGAACAAAGCCGTTCTTGAAGAAGTTGTCGGCGAGCTCAAGGGGCGTTCTGACGACACCCAGGCGGATGCCTGGGCTCCCGTGCTGGAGGTTGTGTGGTTGCGAGACAACGCCTCGCCCAAGGAAGTCATGGACATTTGCTCCGCTGCGTTGGCGAATGATCAGGGCAATCCCTATTTTCACTATTTCGTCGGGTTGGCCCATGAGCGACTGGGGGAGCGCGACAACGCTCTCGCCTCCCTGCAAAATGCTATCAAAGCGTCACCCGCCTGGATTGACCCCATCCTTCGAAGCGCCACCCTCTTCGCCGCGAGCGGTGGCCATGGCGAGGCCTTCGCCCTGGTGCAGGCGGCGATGCAGCGCGCGCCCCAGAACGCGGGCGTGGCCGCGGCCGGCGCCGAGATCATCGGCGCCAACGTCGAAGGTCTGAACGAGGAAAACAGGGCAAAGCTGTTCAAGCTCTGCGAGCAGGTCCAGTCCGTTCAGCCTTTCGAGCCGCGTACGCTGCCCATCTTGATTCATTTGCGCGCCCTGGAGGGCAACAAGACTGCCGCAACGGAGTTGGTGCAGTCCGCGTTGCAGGGCGATGCGAAGCTTCCCGAGAGCACACTGCTGAAGCTCGCGCAGCTCAGCGACCAGCACGGCTTGGGTCTGTCTGAAGCCTGCTTCGCAAAACTGAACAGCACGAGCGGCGGCATGACGCCCGGCCTGGCCTATGCACAGGCCGTGTCGCGCCTTCGCAGCGGAGATCCCGAAGGCGCCAAGGCGTTCTTGACCGAGGCGGCGTCCAAGGGTGGGGACGATCTGCGCTGGCAGACGGCGATGGCTCAGTTTCTCGACCTGACGGGCTCCGCCGATGCGCTCAAGCTTTGGGTCGCGATAGCGGAAAAGGCGCCCGACGACGCCGCGTTGCTGCGCACGATCCTGGATTCCAGATCCGCCTGGAATGATTTGGCCCTGATCGACCGCGTGATCGAGCGTCTGAAGAGCGCAACCGGAGAGAACGCGGTAAACTGGCGTGTCGCCCGGGCCCGATGGATGATGCTGAGCGATAGCTCACCCAAGGCCGCCGCGGAAGCGGCCGCACTGCTCAACGAGACCATGCAGATTTCCGTGCCGGAGGCCCAGCGCTATACCTTGCTGGCGTCCGCATTGGAGAAGCTGGGAAACATTCAGGGCGCTATCGATAGCCTGGAACAGGCCGTGCAAGTCGCTCCGGAGATGGCCGGCGTGCATTTTGAGCTCGCGCGGCTGCTCTCCACTCGCGGTGAATCAGACCGAGCGAAGGCGGAGGTGGAAAAGGCGCTTGCGAGCAAGTCGCTCACCGACGAGGATCGACGCCGGGCCGCTGGAATTCTGGCTCGAGGCAACGATGTTGGCCGGGCGATAGGGATACTGGAGACCTTTCACCAAGAAAAGGGCGATACGGTGCCGCTCGATTTGCAGTTGGCCCAACTCTATCGTAGCGCGGGTCAACTCGACAAGGCCGAAGCGATTTTCAAGCGTTTCCTCGCGGAGAGCCCCAATGAATTCGCCATCGGCCTCGCCGCGGATCTCTACGCCACGCAGGGCCGAAAAGACGAAGCCCTGGCGGTGCTTCAAGGACTTGACGCCCTGGAGCTAAAGCCGGGCCAGCGTCCCGCGATCCTTGCGGAGTACAACCGCGTCCATGGCACCGTGGAAGAGGCCGCCCGCTGGTACGAGCAGGCCGTCACCGAAGCGAAGTCTGACCCCAACGCGTGGCGCAGGCTGCTGGCCTTCCTGGCGCGCGGCGGCGACCCCGCCGCGGCTGTGCGGCGCATCGCCGACGCCAGTGCGGCATGCCCGGAAGATTCCGCGATCAAAGACTTAAGCGCCCAGGTTCCCTTGATTCAAAAACTCCTCGACAACAATCAAGCGCTTCCGTTCGTCCTGTCGATGTTTGAGAACCCCGGACAGTTCAAAGACGCCGTTCAGGCCCTCGAATCCATCGACAAGAATGCCGGAGACCTGGCCGGGCTCGCGTCGGATTTCAAGCGAATCGCCGATCAGAGCCGCTATTTGCTCCTGGAAACTCAACTGGTGCGTATCTACAGCGCGCTGAACCGCCACGCGGAAGCCGCGGAGGTGGCCTCCCGGTCCATGCGCGAGTTTCCCGAGGCCGTCGAGCCGGCCGTCTTGGCTGCGCAGGCCTATGCGGCGGCGGGTAATTGGACCGAGGCCCTGGCCGCTTCCCAGGAGTGGCGCCGTCGAGCACCCCTCGGCGCTCAGTCCGCAGACTTCATGATCGCCAATGCCCAGATCCAGTTAGGTCAATCCTCCGAAGCCTTGGAGACCATAAAGACCTATGCCGAGGAATCTCCTGACAATCCCATGGTGGTTACACGCCAGGCCCAGGCGTTCATCGCGGGCGGTCGCGTTGAAGAGGCTGAGAATCTGCTTCGTCCCCGTCTCGCCGAGCCGGTATTTCGGATGGCGTGGGTCGAACTCGCCACCCTCGTTATCCAAGACGAAGCCACGGCCGCACGGTGGTTGAATGAAGCCGCGGCGCTCGTTCCGACGGAGTCGCTCGACGAGCGCGGCGCCCTCGCACTTGCCTGGTATCAGCTTTCGGATCGGCTCAAGAATACCGCCTACCGCGACCAGTCGCGGAGCATCCTGGAAGAGCTCGCCAAACGGCCCGACGTCACCGCGGACCTGCTGTTCCGTCTTGGGATGGTCTATGATGTCAGTGGCGTGGCGGAGCTCGCCGAGGAGAACTACAAGCGGGCTATCAGCCTCGCGCCGGACATGATCGCGGCGAAGAACAACCTCGCGATGCGTTACATCACTTCCAACAAGAATCTTGAAGAGGCGTTGAAACTCGCTCAGGAGGCCGCTGTGTCCGCACCCAACAGCGCCAACGTCCAGGATACCCTGTCCCAGGCCCATGCCGCACTGGGGAATCTCGATGCCGCGATCACTTCGATTCAGAAAGCCGCCGAACTTGAGCCGGGCAATCGACAGTGGACCGACCGGCTGGAGCTTTTGAAATCGCAGCAGGGTGAAGGCGCCCCGGCGGGGGGAGGCGCCAGTTCCTGAGAAGCACCAAGAATAAAGGCTGAACGCCTTGCGAAAACCGCCCAATGCTCCCTGGGGGAGAAAACACCGGTGGACGCAAGGCGTTCCGCTCTTATATCGTGTCAAACCCCGCCGTGCGGGTTTGTCCCGCGCGGCAGGGGCGGTGCTCAGACCAGTGTCGCGTTTCCAGTTCGCGCACGCAGGTAAGCATCGATAGCCTCCGCCGCGCGCTTGCCCGCGCCCATGGCCTCGATGACCGTGGCCGCGCCGGTGACGATGTCGCCACCCGCGTAGACGCCGGGCAGGTTGGTGGCCCCGGTGACGGGATCCGCCACAATATTTCCCCACTTGTTCAAGTGGATGCCTTCCGTATTTCCGGTGAGCAGCGGGTTCGCCTGGGAGCCCAGCGCCGGGATGACCATGTCGCAGTCGATCGTGAATTCACTATTCGGCACCGGCACCGGTCGGCGTCGCCCCGATGCGTCGGGTTCGCCCAGCGCCATCCGCATGCACTCCATCGCGCAGACGCGGCCTTCCGCATCGCCCACAATGCGGACCGGGGCGGTGAGCAACTGGAAAAATACGCCCTCTTCCCGGGCGTGACGCACCTCCTCGGCGCGCGCCGGAATCTCCACTTCAGAGCGGCGATAAATGATCGTCACGCGCTTCGCGCCCAGCCGCACCGCGACACGGGCCGCGTCCATGGCCACATTGCCCGCGCCCACCACGGCAATATGATTACCCACGATAACGGGGGTCTGGTACTCGCCAAAGCGGTAGGCCTTCATGAGATTGACGCGGGTGAGGAACTCGTTGGCGCTGTAAACACCGACCAGATTCTCGCCGGGCACGCCGATAAACATGGGGGCACCCGCGCCCACGGCGATAAACACCGACTCATAGCCGCTCTCGAACAGCCCCTCAATCGTGAGCACCTTCCCGATGACCATGTTGAGCTCGATATGCACGCCCAGGCTCTTGATATAGTTCACTTCCCGATCCACGATGGCCTTGGGCAGTCGGAATTCGGGAATGCCGTAGCGAAGGACACCGCCTGTGTCGTGGAAGGCCTCGTAAATCGTGACTTCATAGCCCAGTCGCGCCAGATCGCCCGCACAGGTCAAGCCGCCCGGCCCACACCCGATGACGGCCACCTTCTGGCCCCGCGGGGCAACATACGGCACTTTGGACGGAACATGCTCCGCCTCCCAGTCGGCCACGAAGCGCTCCAGCTTGCCAATCGCCACAGGCTCCTTGCCCGTCTTTGCCAGCACACAGTGTTTTTCGCACTGGGTCTCCTGAGGGCAGACTCGACCACAAACCGCAGGGAGATTGTTCTTGTTCTTCAGGATGCGGGCCGCTTCCGCGATGTCGCCCTTCTGAATCGACCAGATGAAGTCCCGGATGTTCACGCCAACCGGGCAACCGTCGATACAGGTGGCCGATTCGCAGCAGCGGCAGCGCTGCGCTTCGGCCAGGGCCTCCTCCGGCGAAAAGGTCGGCGTGACTTCATCAAAGTTGCTCCGCCGCTTCATCAACTCCGCAACCGTATGGAGTACAAAGAGGGCGGAAGCTTCCTCAAAGTAGTTCGTATTGTACTTCGGCTTCGCCGCCTCCAGCTCATCCACCATTTCCTGGATGCGCTGTTCAAAGCGGCAGGCGTGATTTTCTTCCCGGTGCGGCGCCACTCCGGCATTCGCGTCGGCCTCCTGGGGCTTGTAGGTGCGCTGGCGCAGGATGAGTTCGTCGAAATCTACCAGCGCGCCGTCAAACTCCGGACCATCCACGCAGGCATAGCGCACCTGACCGTCCACGCTCACGCGGCAGCCGCCGCACATGCCCGTGCCATCCACCATGATGGGGTTCAGGCTCACGATGACCGGCACACCGTGCTTCTTGCAGCAATCGGTGACCGCCTTCATGTGGGGTACCGGGCCGATGGCGATCACCTCGTCGATGTGCTCGCCGCCGGTGATCAGTTCGTCCAGTACCTGGGTGGCGAAACCCTTGCGACCGAACGAGCCGTTGTCCGTGGTATAGAAAACCTGATCGCTGATCGCCTCCACTTTCTCCTGCCAGAACAGGATGGAGGCGTCGCGCGCACCCAGAATGGAAATGACGCGATTGCCCGCCGCGTGGTGCGCCTTCATCTGGGGGAACATGGGCGCCAGGCCGACGCCGCCGCACACGCAGCAGATCGTTTTCCCCGGACCGTGAATTTCCGTGTTCTTCCCCAGCGGACCCACCACATCGAGGTAAGCCTGGCCCGGCTGAAAAGCGCCCAGGGCCTTGGTTCCCTTGCCGATTTCCTGCATCACCAGTGTGATGCTGCCCCGGGCGGGGCTGGAATCTGCAATCGTAAGCGGGATGCGCTCGCCATACTCATCGCCGCGAACCAGAACAAAATTGCCCGGCTTCGCGGCATTGGCAATAAGCGGCGCACTGACCTCAACTTCCGTGAGGCCTTCGGACAGGCGATTGGTTTCGATAATCGAGAACATGCATGCGGGGAGCGGAGCGAGGCCCGCAGCGAAGCGGGTGACCCGTCAGGTCCCCTCTCCTTTCGGTTGCTCGCCGGACATGATACTGCAAAGGCGTGGGCCTTCGCATCTTATACCACCCCTCATACCGGGTTCGGGCTTAATGATCCGACATACCTCGTCTTGAATTCGCGCGCGGCAAGCAGGCTGCGGTGTCCCGCGTTACGGTCACGATTTCGATTTCGTGACCACGATCATCGCCTTGTTCGTCGTCGACTTGCCTTCGGCAGAGGATACCTCTATAGACGGGTAATTGATGCGGTACGCTACTCCACCGACCATGACTTCCTCGGGCGAGTCTCGCTTCACGTCGATCAATTTCGTGCCCCCGTCAAAGAGCAGTTCCAGAGCAAGGTGGCTGTCGTCGCCGTCCACAAGCCGGATCTCGAAGAGCGCGGGTTCATTCCGGTGACCAACCGGAAACTTGTCGCCCAAAGCGGCGCGACCATTGAGCATCACGTAGGCGGCGCCCGGGATGGGCGGGGGCGAGAAGGAAGACCATACCGCGCCGGAGCTGGATTCCATAGGGCTCGACGGTGCCGAGCCGGGCACGAAACGAAGGCGCACCGATTGCGTCATCGATTCATTCTCGGAGGGCCCGCAACCGGCGAAGAGAACAAAAAAAACAAGTGTCATGGTTCTGTACATCGTTTCACTCCCCGAGGTTATTGCGCTTTGACATTTTCGACGTGGGCCACGCTTTCCTCGCTGTTTCTCAGCGCGGCTTCACAAACAGCGATCCGTTGCTGGATTCGCAGGTTTTCCGGCTGCTTCAGCAATTGAATGCGATAGGAGGCGCAGGCGAGACCGTGGTTGCCGAGGGATTCCGCCAGGGGCGCCAGGGCCTGATGCGCCTCGATCCAGTCGGGCCGGATCGCCGCGGCGGATTTGTACCAGCGCAGCGCCGCTTCCCTTTCGCCCTTTCTCTCCAGCCATCGCGCTAGCTCAACGCGACCCCGAGTATCCGTCCTTGAGGCGGGTAGTCGTGATTCCAGCAGGGTGTAGTACTCGGTCGGTCTTGGGTCGGTGGCCGCGAGCAGTTCCAGCAACAGTACGGAAGGTCCGGTTCCGGCGGTGTCATAAGGATTGAGCGCTATCGATTTCTTGAGCGCCTCCACCGCCGCATCACGCGCGCCCAACTCGGCCAGGGCCGCACCCAGCGCCGCAAAATCTTCCGCGGTGGCCAGGTTTTCATTGCGAAGATTCTCCAGTTGCAGGGCGAGATCAAGTTGGTCGCGCGCCGCCTCATAGCGCCCTTCGGCTGCCGCGATCCGGCCCGAAATCAGCAGGGCGCGCGTCGGCGGGGCTTCGGTTTCCAGCAGGGGCGCGAGAGCGCTCCGCGCATCACTCAGCCGATGGCTTTGAAAGAACACCGACGCCATATCGAGGCGACTCCGCTCCGTCTGAACGCCGTCGGCCACCAGCGCGTTCAGCCCCACCGGCTGGACGTCATCCACGCGGATCTCCCGGAAGCGCTCCAGAATGCGCGCGCGCGTGTCGAGGTCCACGGTTTCCAGGGGGGCGCCAAGAGTCGCCTCCGTCGCCTGTGGCCATGTCTCACCGTCACGCAGTCGGCCGAGCAGCCCGCGCACCGTATCGAAACTCGTTTGCGCCACCCAGTCGTCCACCACCAGTCCGGCATAGGTACGAACGAGGGGATTGCGCTCTCCGAGATATTCGGTTTCAATGGTGGCGAGGGGGAGCTGGTAACCCGCGCGGAGGGCCACGATCAGCTCCCGGATTCCGGGGGCTTGCCATTCCGGATTCAGGGCTTCGGCTTCATGGCGCGCCAGGCCCTCGCGAAACCAGCGCGGTATAGCGGCGCCCGCCGCCATATCGAGCAGATATTCCGTGACCCCCCGGTGCAGCGCTTCGTCATAGCGGTAGGATTTCTCCTGGCCACCCGCGGCCTCCGGGGTCCAAACGAATACGGCCGACGGGAGATAGAGGGAGCCAAAGGGCGCGCAGCCCACGGCGCAGCATGCGGGGATGCCCTGGGTGATGATATTGATGTCGTTTCTTGAGCTGCAAAGCTGAATTCGCAGCGTGCCCTGGGGATCCACGGCGAGGCGTTTCGACTCCTCCGCGAGATAGGTCGTGGCGAGATAGAGCCCGTAGTGGGCGGCGGCCTCGTCGCCGGGGCCGAAATGCACCGTAACCCCGCCTTGAGCAACCGAGCCGGATGCCCGTACGGTATCCAGGAGATCAAGCATGTTCTTCGTGCCGACATCATAGGGGTTGGTTGCGAAGGCCTTCTCCAGCAGGCTGGCGGCCGAATCGAAACGTGCGCTTCGAAATTCCGCCAGCCCGGCGTGCTTCAACACCGTGCCATCCCGCGTTCCAGCCTGCAACGCCCGCGCGAACCAGGCGCTGCTTCGGGCGTAGTCGGCCCTGGCGGCGAGGAGATCGGCCACCAATGCGGCGTAGGTGGCGGAATCTTCCGCGCCGGGCTCCCCGCCACCTTCCGCCTTAAGTTGCCGCGTTGCAGCATCCAGCATGATGGTCCCCAGGTGGCGCGGATTAAACGCTCGATTCTCCGCGATCAACTCGGCGGCGGTATCCCACGCGCCCGCGATCAGGCGTTGCCGAATCAGGGCGCACCGCGCGTCAAGCAGGGTGGGGTCGCCCTTCAGGGCGCCCTGACACAGCGCTTCGACGGCGGTCCCGTCCTTGCGCAGCGCCCATTGGATGTCCGCCATGAGGTTCAGCGCCAGCGGGGCGTTGGTGTAGCGCCCGAGTACATTGTTTGCGCAGGCGGCCGCAATACCGGTGTCCGCAACCGCGAGGTAGAGCCGGGCCTTTTCGAGGAGCAGAAATGGCTCGGCGGGACAGAAGCGGAGCGCGGCCTCCAGGCACTGGGAAGCGGCCTGGGGCTGGTGTCTCGCGCGCAGAGCGGCGGCGGCGGCCCGGAGCCCATCGGCGCCGAGGGGCGGCTGTGTGGTGACGATAGTTTCTATCGACGCGCGAAGGGTTGCGGCTTCGTCGGGACGATCCCAGGCGTCCAAGAGTACAGCTTTGGCTTCGAGAAGCTCCACGTCGTCGGCGAGCGAATCCGACAGGGCGTTCAGCGTGGCCTCGGCTTCTTCAAGATTGCCCCGGCGCATCAGCGCCTCGGCCAGATACAGCCGGGCGGCCTTGTTCAGGGGATCTACCGCGAGGATGGCCTGGCAACGCCTTTCGAGTGAATCCATCGCGCCCATGAGGTAGTCGGTGCGCAGCAACCAGATCTGCGCGGCGCACCAGGAGGCGGGATCGTCTGGTGGGATCTTGTTCAGGGTATCGCGACAGGGCTCCAGCTCGCCCCGATACCAATAGGTCTCGCCCCACAGCAGACCGAGATCGCCGCGATCACCCAGGGCCCGCAGGACCAGGATGGCGTCGTCGCCCTGTCCCTGGCGGTTCAGATAGCGAATGTAGGGTGCGGCCTTCTCCACACTTTTCGGGTCCGCCGTCCAGGCCTTCTCGAGTTGCTGGCCCACCTCCGCCGGGCTTTCACCGAGGGGGAGGGTGTCGTCGGTCGGGGGCAGAGCACCCGCAGCCGCATTCAAGAGCAGGAGCGCGGCGGGTGGAATAATCGGCGCCCTTGTTTGCGCTTCCGGTGCCTCAAGTGCCTCCGGCGCAGCCGACTCTGGCGCTGCGGGCGAGGTGGCGGGCGAGGTGGCGGGCGGGGTCGAAGGCGCGGGCGTCAGCAACACGGTACGGGCGTATTCGCCATCTCCCGCGTCCATCCCTTCGGCGAGGGTCGTCACTTTGCCGTCGCCGTTGTCATCGAGCGACGGGTTTTCCGTTTGCAGAGAGCCGCTGGAGATGAAGTAGCCCTCCACCTGTTCGCTGAGAAAGTTATACAGCTCATATACCGAGAGCCGACTATCTCCGTTGGCGTCCGGTAAATCAGACTCGAAGGCGCGTGCGAGATATGCGGTCATTTTGGCATGGTAGATCTGTCTCGGCCCATCGGTGGAGGCAAGGATGGCGCGGCCCGTCCGGGCGATGAAAGGGGAGAAGTGTCCCGAGCAGGGAAAGGAGAGAATCACCCGCTGATCCGTGCAGGGCACGACGTCCAGCAATTCCTTCAGCACCACCGCGGTCATGTCCGGTCCGGGCAGATTAAACTTGGCCTCTTGAAAGTCCGACTGCCCATGGCCGACGAGGACGGCCAGGAAGGTGTCTCCTTCTCGGGCCTCGATCGCAATCTGCGTCACGGTGGCGCGAATGCTCTCGAGGGTGCTGTTCTCCGCCCCGGCGGGCGCCGTGCCGGAGGCTGCCGCGAGGACATGAACCTGCGCGGGGTTGTATCCGTGCCGGTCCACGAGTGCGGCCCGCAGTGAGGACAAAGCGCCCGCAAATTCCGCCTCGTACTTCGCTTCTCCACCCAGTCCTCCGACGAGAAGGACATGATCCGCCCCGCGCGCGCCGGCCGCACTCAGGCAGAGTGCCGCGGCCAGTCCGGTGCGACACGCGAAAGACTTGATTCCATTCATGGGTACTCCCTCAGTGGGTCAAAGCGTAGACCACGATGTTGGTGCCCAGCTTAAGTGCGTCATTGTAAAGTTCCCTGCGCCGCTGCGCCCAGCCGCAATGCTGGTCGCTGCCGGTGAGAAAGCAGACCATCCGATCATCGACAAACAGGGCGGAGTCCGGGTATTTCGGCTCCCAGGCCCGCTGGCGCGGCGACCACGAGGATCCGTCGGGAATATCGTAGAAGCAGTGGTAGAGTTCGTGGTCATGGGGGAGCCGCTCCATTTTGTGGCCGGGCAGCACCTTCTGTATTTCTCGTGTGAAGGCCTCGTAGAAAAGGAGCCGTCCCACGTCCGCGTCGCAGTCGTCGGCATAGAGAAATCCGCCGCGCTTGAAGTACTCGCGCAGGGCCTCCGCCTCGTCTTCCTCGAATTTGAAATCGACCTGGCCCGTCATGAACAGGAAGGGCGTGTTGTACAGCTTCTCGAAATCGTCTATCTCCACCACACGCTCTTCCCAGCGTCGACTCGTGAGCTTGATGTTGGTTGCCTGGGCGATGTGGCGGAGCAGGTTGTCATCGCCGCTTGGCAACGTATCCCATTCGTCCTGGGTGCGCTGCTTTCCCTTGAATTTGAAGCGCGAAAACACGAAGACGTTCGGATCTTCATCATCCAGCGGGCGTCGACCGCCATGCAGGGAGGGGGCCGCCGCGCTGTCCTCATCGCGCCGTACTCCACGACCGGGTTGGGCCTGCGCGCCGCCCTGCGCCGCCGCCAGGAGTGTGGCCGAGGCCTGGAAGCCCCGCGCAAGAAAGGTGCGTCGCGTCGGCCTGTCGAGTGTCGTGTCGTGTTGCTTCATGCCAGATTTCCCCAGCGCCGTAAGGTCCACTCACTCAACAGCAGGGCCAGCAGTCCGATGAGGAAGGCCGGCTGATCCCAGATGGCGGTTTCCCGAACCTGGGTGAGGGAGCCCTCGGCGGGCTTTACCAGCTTTGGAAGCTGGTCATAGTCCAGTGCATGCACATAGTTCCCGCCCGTGGCGCTGGCGAGCTGGCGCAGCAGTCCCTCGTTGAGATCCACAGCCCGCAACTCCGGTGAGTCATCTTCCACCACAAAGACGCTGGAAGCTTCCTGCGCCTGATCATCCGCGGCGGGTGTCGTGAAAGCCCTGACCTTGTATAGGCCCGCGCCAGAACCCTTAAGCGTGTAGTCGTAGGCGCCGGGTCCACCCTCCGCCGAGGGCTGGGGCGTGAAGGAGGATGCGCTGCCGTCCGGCGCCGTGATTTCCAGCGTTATCTTTGCCACCGGGTCCATCTCGAAAGCGGCGTTGCGCGCCACCACTGAAAGTTTCACTTCGGTGCCGACGGGGGAGATGGGCGGCTCCGCGGTAACGTTCAACCGGTTGTTGAGGCGGTCGCTCAAAATAAGGGACATCTGCTTCCAGAAGGCGTTGTACGATGGGTTGTCCGATTTCGTCTGAAAGCGCCAGGGCCACGTGCCCGAGACGCCACAAATGAGGCTGACCCCGCCGCCGTAGCGTTGGAAAGCCACCACCGGCGGATCGTCTTCTCCCCGCCCCTGATCGATGCGGCACAGGGCCACCGCCCCCGGTTTCAAGCCTTGCAGGGGAAAGAGGCCCTTCACCGGCGGGAGAACATCCCAGGGTGCGCTGCCGGAGGCGGTATTAAGGGGACCGAAGATGCCCCGTTCGATTCCTTCCGGCGTGGGGGAAACCCGAAACTCTTCCGTGAGCCGCTGCGTATTGCCGACGGAAAAAGGCAGCACATCGGCCAGGGGCGTGACGTTGAAGCCTCCGGGCGCGAAGGAGCTGTCCCCCGCGAGAAAGAGCAGTCCACCGCCCTTGCGTCGTACGAATTCCCGGAGATTCGTCAACTGGTCCGTCGTGAACTTGGCGGCCTCCACATCGCCGATGACCACCACATCGTAGGCGAACAACTCCGCTTCGGTTTTCGGGAAGCCCTGCTCCAGCTCGCCCGCCGTGTTCAAGCCCTGCCGATAAATGTTGTCCTGACGGTCCACCATCACGTAGGACGTGACCTGGAAGCGCTCGTCGTTTTCAAAGGCCGCGCGCAGGGAGCGATACTCGTAGCGCGGATACCCCTCTACATAGAGCAATCGCTGCCGTTCCTGGACGACGTTGATGAAGAAGTTCTCCGTGTTGTTCCACGGATAGGTCTCCTCGCTCTCGGTGGTCACTTCCACCCGATAGGCGCTGGTGCCCGTATCGTTGATGGAAAGCTGGAATTCCGCACTGATGGTCTGCTCGCCCGACCGGGGCCGAAGGGTTTTCTCTTCCACCTTTGTCGCTTCCTGATAAAGGGTGACCGTCGCGCCGCCCTTCATATCGCGGGCGCCAACCAGCACCGTGACGGGTGTGGCCGATCCCTTCACCGCCTGGGCCGGGTGCATCACGTCTTCAATCCAGATATCCGGCCCGGGCCTCTCCGGCGCACCGCCCACGGCGTAGATCGGCGCATTCAGCGCCAGCGCGGCTTCCACGATTTGTTCCTGCCGCGCATTGATCGTGGCTACCCCGTCGGAGTAGAGGACCACACCGGACAGAGGCAGGCCGCTGGTCTGAACATGAAGTTGCTGGAAGGCCGTGGCCAGATCGGTCGTGTTCTTGGTTACATCCAGGGTGTCTTCCGGCGCCCGGGTCCGGAGGTCCACATCAAAGCCAAACTCGATGGGGCGATAGAGACGGTCAAGTTCCCCGCGCGCCTCGGAAGTGCGGGTCAACCCGTCGACCGCCGCCAGGCGTCCCTGACCTTCAAAGTCTTCGATGCCCATGCTGCCCGACGTATCGAAGAGGTGGATCAGGAAGGACTGCTGCGGCAGTACCTCTTCCGCGCGAAGCACCGGCTCCATGAGCAGAAAGAGCAGCAGCATACAGGCCATCATTCGCAGGCCGTAGGAAATGCGCTTGATCCAGACGCCACCGCCCGCGCGCTGCATGACGTACGCCGCAACGACGATGGCCACCGCCACGCCGAGGCCCGCGAGCCACCAGGCGACCGGCCAGCCGCGATAGACCACCTGGCCGCCGCTCCAGAACTGTTCCAATAATAATGCCATGCTCGAAATCTTTCCGTTTCGGATCAGGGAGTGCTCGCTGGCGCCGCGCCCAGCGCTTCGAAGTACTTTGTCGCCATCGCGCGGAACTGCGGGGGCAACTCCTGCGAGCGCGTCTGCCGCAGACGCTGTAGTTCGTCCGCCGCCTCCACCTGGGTACGGAGGATGTCCTCGATGGTTTCCAGGGAGGCCATAATCTGGGGAATCAGCTCCGTCACGCCGGAATCACCCCAACTGGAGCTACCCGCGCGTACGGTTCGGTCGAGTTCGCTCAGCATCCCGCCGACCTGGCCGTGCTGCTGCAGGAGGCCCTGCAAGCGGGCCATTTTCGTGGCGATGACGGCTGGGGGATCGCCCGCTTCCGGCGCCATCGGCGGCCCCTCCGAGGGCGGCGGCACCGCGCTGTCCGGGGCTTGCGCCGGGGGGGCGCTCGGCGCGGAGTCCTGTTCTTGCGGCGTTCCATTCACGTCGGGGATGTACTGGCGATCGGCATAGGCCTCCGCCTCCCGCTCCAGGTACTCCCTAAACTCCTCTATTTCCGCGAGTGCCTGGAGGATAGGCTCGTGGCCGTTGCCCTCCAACTTGGCCAGGTGTCCCGCAATCGCTTCCTGGGCCGCCTGAAGCTGCTTCAAGGTGGCGTCCTGACCCTTCAGCGCTTCGCGCTGCCGATCGTCCGCGAGATTCTGCGCCGCCTGGTCCATCCAGCGCGCCGCGGCCTCCAGGCTCTGTTCAACCGGTTCCATTCCACCTGTGGACCCCTCCAGTGCCCCCGCCGCCTGCGCTACCTGCGCGCCCAGCGCTTCCTGCCGACGAGCACCGTCTTCAAGCGATTCCGGCGATTTTCCGCCCTTCGCCGTGTCGGCGCGCAGCGCCTGCTGCTCCTTCTTCCAAGCGTCGATCATTTTCGCGAGCGCCTCCGCCTGGGCCTTCGTGTTGGCGTTCTTTGCCTGCGCCAACACCTGTTGCAGATCGAGCAGTTCCTGCTCCGCACGCGCGTTGGCGGTCTTTGCCTCGTCGAGTTTTTCCTGGGCCATCTCCTCGCTGGCCTTCGCCAGTTCCCGGGCCGTGCGCTCGATGGCCTCGCGGATTTTATCCGCCGTTTCCGTGTCCAGGCCGTCCAGTTCGCGCAAGGACTCGCGAAGACGCTCCAGTTCCCTGCGCTGCTCCTCCGCCTTCTGGCGCATCTCGGCATAGCGCGCGCCGGGGGGAAGGCTTGCGCCGCCCTGCGCCGAACTGGAAGACGCGCCAGCGCCACCGCCGGGGTTTTGCTCCTCCACTTCGCGGGAGATCTCTTCGAGGAACTCCTTCTGGCGCTGCGCCAAATCGCGGGTCTGTTCGAGGGCCTTCAGCAGCGCCTGGTCCAGTTCCTTGCCCTGAGCCGGTTGGAAGAGCTCGTATTTATCCTTCTCAAACTCCACCTTCTGGCCGGCCAGGGCCGTCTCCGGATCCGGTGGAAAGGAGGAGGGCATGGCGTCCTGCATCCAGTTCTGGTAAATGGGCAGACCCACCAGCGCGGCGATCTGGTGCTGCAGGGCTGAGTTCTCATGGGGCAGGGCAGCGTCGGGCTCCATGGCCGACAACAGGCTCTCGGCGGTGCTCATCTCGGCAATGGCGTCATCCAGGTGCTTGAGGCGCTCGGCCTTGTTGGGGATGTCGGACATCGCCGAAAGCCTCTCCTTCATGCGCTCCGTTTCCACCCGTACTTCCCGCTGTGTCCGCGCAATGTCATCCGCCGTCGTGCGCCGCTCTTCGTCCGTCAGGATGCCCTGGCGTTCGTCGAAGCGAAGCGTCGCCACGATGACCTTCCGTTCCGTGGGGGGCGGGGGGCCCGAACCGCCCGCGCTGGCGGAGCCTTTGAAGAGTTCCTCGTCAAAAGGACGGACGGCGAGAAAATAGGGCTGAGAGAAGCCGCGCAGGGCATCGAGGTCCGCGCCCGCCTCGGGAAGATCGATGCGTGCGTCTTCCGCGATGAAGCGGTAGAGGATACTGTCGCCGGGCTTCACGCCCAGCGTTTCCAGGGCCAGCACATGGTTGCCAACGGCATTACGCTCGCCCCCGCTGTCTGCGGGCGATTCGTAGAGCATGTGGGTCTCGGCTGGACCGCCATTGACCTGGTACTCCAGCTTGAACCGGACTACACCAAAGTCGTCGGCGGCCGTCGCCTCAAAGGTGATCTCCGCCACGGGATGGACGGACCAGTCCGCGCCAGGGCGCTTGACCGTTACTGTCGGAGCTTCGTCTTTCCGGGCGTGGACCACCACCAGCGGCGGCTCCAGGTTGTTGTGCCCGGCTTGGTCGGTCAGGTCGAGGCGCATGGAGGCGTCCGCCTCGATACGGAAATCGAAGCGCGCCACCGTGGCCATGCCCGCCGGTCCATCCTCCACCACCGCGTGGATCGTCTTGCCCTGCTCGTCAAGGAGTTGCGCCGAGGCCAGAGGCCGATCCGACTCCACATGGAAGGCCACCGAGGTGCCGGGAAGACCCGCGATATAGGAGCCTTCCTGAATTTCCTCCGGCAGTCGGGTATAGGCCGGGTGCCGGAGCGTGGCCCGCATGGCGGTGATGGACGGAGGATCGAAGGGTGTGATGGTGTACGTTTCGCTCTCCCGCGCATTCGCATCGCGGGCCTCGTAGTCGCGCGAAAAGGATGCGAGCCACGCGCCGAGGCGGTCCCCGTAGCTCCGCTCCCCGGGTGGCACCACCACGCTGACCTGATACGCCGTCACCGTCTGGATGTCGTGCAGCGCCACATAGTACACAGCGGGACGGTTCGCGTCCGCCAGCATGTTCTGTTCGCCCCGTTCGTCCGCGGCGCCTTCAACCGTCGACGCGGTGCTCGTCTTCAATATGGGCGGAAACGACGCGAGATCAAGCGTACCGGCAGTCTCCAGCTCAGCTTCGATAGTCAGACTGGAGCCGCGAGGGGTCTCGACAGTGCCCGGCCGAATGACGAGGCCCTCAATGGTTCCGGCTCCCGAAATCAGCCACGCCGGTTCGCTCTTGTAGAGGTACAGCGCCGCCGCCATCCTGCCCGGCCACGGGGCAAGCAACACTTCCAGCACGAAGAAAATAAAGAAGGGAATCAGCGCCAGGCCGAAGGCGCGCTGAATACCGCGCTTCGGAACAGCCTGGGCGGGGTTGAAGCCGCCGAGGTGGCGCGCCGTGTCATGGAGCAACGCCAGCGCCACGGGGCTCCGCCGGAAACGATCCGCACCATCGCCCTCCTGGGCAAAGTCCACGCAGGTCACGAGGCGATCCCCAAGCGGGGGGAACATCTCTTCGCAGCGCAGGGCCCAGCGCCGCAGTCGATTCCTGCCGCCCGAATCGCGGCCCTGGAACAGGTAGCGCGCGCCATACCAGGCGCCGACGCCCATGGCGATAAAATGCAGGAGGAGTATTGCCTGGCGCAGTAGCTCCGGAAAGGGAATGATCAGGATCATCGTGCCCAGGAAAAGCAGCGAGCCTAGCCAGCACCACGCGGCCCGCGTCAGCGCGCGGCCCAGCGCAAGCAGCAGCACGCGGCGGCGCAGATCGTGAATCTTGCCGAAGATGTGGGCCAGTTCGTGGGTAATGGAAATCATCTGGGCGCTGGAGGCGCTTCGAGGTATGCTCGTGAATCGTTCCATGGCTTATCGTACCGTCCGGCTTGCGATGAGAGTTTCCGCCGCCATGCAGGCCAGCGCGACGACCAGCAGATAGTGTCCGAATCGCCCTCCGGCATCGGGCTCCGGTGGTGACTCCAGCGTTTCGGTGTTGACCCCAGCCACCCGGGCCGCCTCCGCGCCCGCCGAGCCGACGACCTTGATATGCGAAGGCTCCATGGACGCCAGGTCCGATTCTTCCGGACGCAGGCGTACGGCCAAGACGCGTTCCAGGTCTCCAGTGCGGAGGCGATAGGCCCCGGGCGCTTTCATGATCCCATCATCGCCATTGTCCGGGACCATCCCGCCATCCAGCGGCTCCAGCGTGGCCTGTGGCGCAGTCAGCAGTTCCTGCACGACCTCTCCCACGTGGTAGACCACACGGGGTGTTGTCCGCTCCGCGCACTCGGAAATCAACTGGTGGAGGAACGGGGAAAAGGTGGGGCGCAGCACCAGGTCACTGGCGCGGGGATCGAGGGAGGTGGTGCATAGGAACACGTTGCCCGCGCCCAGCGTGTGCTCCACGAGGAAGGGGCTGGCGTCGTCGTAACGCATGAGGGCCTGGACGGCCTCGACCCCTTCCGGAAGACCCACTTCGAGATAGCGGTAGGCTCGGGGGTAAAGGTGTGCGGCTGCGTCGCGCTCTTCGGAACCGGCAAGCGTGTTGCGGGTCTTGTGGGAGGTGACAAGACGGTATTCGCCCGACGCCCGATTGGTGGATTTCCACCCCCGTACGGAGACACCGCACAACTCCGGATAGGCCCCCTCCGAGGGGAGCGCCTGACGCGAATCGCCATCGGGAAACAGAATGAGGTTGCCGCCCGAGATCACGTACTCCTTGAGGTGAGCGAGAATCGCCGGTGTTGCCGACTCCGCACCGCAAATGATCGCCACGGGGTGCTTCTCAACAGAAAGCTCCGCCAGGCGCGTCGGCTCGATCCACGCAGCCTCCACGTGATCGCCAAACGCGGCGACGGCGGCCTTCAGGTAGGGATTGTCCGTGTAACCGCCCGGACTCTTGTTGTCGGCGAGGACTCGGCGTCCCGGTGCGCTGACCATGACACGGAGAGGCACCCGGCCCGGAATCAGGGCGGTGAAGCGATTGTCTTCTTTCAGCCCGTCGCGAATGGTGAGCTCGGCGCTCAGGAGGCAATCTTCGTTCAGCTTTGCGTTCAGTTCGATATCTTCCACAAGTCGCCCCGTATCTAAAAAAGCGATTTCGCGCGTTTCGACAGCCGTACCGTCGCGCGAGAGCGTCAGGGTGCCCGAGGCGCCGCCCGTCCCGAAGCTCTCCAGTTGCACCCGGATCGAACGGCCCGTCTCAGTATCCCGCTCTGATACTCCGGTGATTGCGGCGTTCCACAGGGGACCCTCGCCGACCGGCACCATGACGAAGTCCACATCCTCCGCGATCTCCACCCGCTCCGCGACCTGTTGAAATCCCGAGCGTTGGAAATCGCTGATGAGATAGACCGTTCGTCTGGCCGCCTCTTGTTTCATGCCCAGGCTGGCGCCCGCGCGCATGGCCGCGACGAGGTTCGTTCCGCCATAGCCCGGCTTCGCGCCATCCAGCGCGGCCGACAGGGCGATCAGATCCGTCGCGCCTTCGACGGCGACGCGGGCGCTTTCGTCAAAGAAGAGCAGGGCCATGGGGCTGCCTGCGGGCAGTCGCGAAGCCTGGGTGCGTACCGATTCCAAAGCCTTGTTCCATCGTTCGCCCGAGCGCATGCTCAGCGAAGTGTCCACGGCGAAGACCGCGCCGATTTCCGCCCGGGGCCCGTCTTCCGTCGCAGTGGACGCGCCCAGGTAGGGCCGTGCGAAGGCGGCCGCGATGAGCAGTACGACGAGGACGCGAAGGAGCAGCAGCAGCAAATTCTTGAGGCGATGCATGGCGACCGTCTGAAGCGCGCTCTCCGGCAGGAAACGCAAGGTCGGCAGCACCTGCCGCTTCGGTCGGTTGCGCAGCATCAGGTGGATCAGCAGGGGGCCGCCGGCCGCCAGCGCGGCGAATAACAGGAGCGGGTTCATGAAGAGCATGGATCGACTCCCGCGACACGCCGGCATGGGGCGCTTGGCCCTTTCATGTTCCTTCGAACCATGACACTCACCCTCCCCGGCCCGGCTGGCCCAGAAAGGACAGCAGCGCGCGATCCAGCGGGTCGGACGTATTCAAGATGGTGTAGGACATGTTGACGCGCCCCAGTTCCTCCTTGTAGAACGCGGTGAACTTGCTCATGGCTTCGAGGTAGGCCATTCGCACGTCTTCCGCCAGCGCGGGCGTCATGGCGTTCGATTCGGGATCGACGAAGTGGTGGGGGCCGTTGAAGTCGAAATTCAGCTCGACCGCGTCCAGCGTGTGAAAGACCACCACATCGTTTCCGCCAAACTTGAGGTGTCGCAGCGCCGCCACCACATCCGCGGGCTCGTCCAGCAAGTCGGAAATGATAATTACCATACCTCGACGCTTGATCCGCGCCGCCACGCGATGGAGGGCCTCCGCGAGGCGTGTCTGCCGCGAAGGCTGCACCTGCTCCAGGCGACCGATCAATTCGATGAGGTGGGCGCGCGTGTTTTTCGCCGGCATTTCGGTCCGGATGGCTTCATCCATCACGACGAGGCCCACCGCGTCGTTCTGCTGTTGCAGCAGGTAGGCGAGGGACGCCGCGAGGATGCCGCCATACTGCCATTTCGTCACCGCGCCCGATCCGAAGCCCATGGACGCGCTGGCGTCGATGACCAGATGGGCGTCCAGGTTGGTCTCATCCTCGAACTCCTTGATATAGTAGCGATCACTCCTGGCGTAGGCTTTCCAGTCCACCTTCTTCGGGTCGTCCCCCGGCTGGTAGCGGCGATACTCCGCGAACTCGATGGAGAGGCCCCGGAACGGGCTTCGGTGGAGCCCCGCCAGCACACCCTCCACCACGGTGGCGGCCCGAAGCTCCATCGTGCGCAGTTGCGCCACGAGCTCCGGTCTCAAGAAACGTTTATTGGCTACGGCCATTCATCAAACCCCTCGACTGGGTGGTGCTCATCGAATGCCCGAAGACGGCTCGGGCAGTTCCTTGATCAGGCGCGCGATAATGCCGTCGGCGGATGCGCCTTCGGATTCCGCGAAGTAGTTGGTGAGCACCCGGTGGCGCAGGGCCGGGCCGGCGAGGCGCTGAATGTCCTTGATGCTCACATGGTAGTGGCCGTGGAGCAGGGCCCAGGCCTTCGCCGCCAGCACCAGTTGCTGGCCGCCGCGAATGCCCGCGCCCCAGGTCACGTACTTGTTCACGTAGGCGTAGGGATTGTTCTCGCTCGGGCGCGTGGCTGCGGCAAGGCGCACCGCATAGCGCGCCACGTGGTCCGACACCGGCACGGCGCGCACGAGACCCTGATAGAAGCGGAGTTTCTCCGCGGAGAGGACCGGCGTCATAGTGTCGCTCCATTGCGAGGTTGTGTTGAGCACCACCTGCACCTCGTCGTCTTCCTGGAGGTAGCCCACCTTGAGGTTGAACATGAAGCGGTCCAACTGGGCTTCGGGCAGGGGATAGGTGCCGGCCTGCTCAATGGGGTTCTGCGTCGCCAGCACGAAAAAGGGCTCCTCAAGCGAAAACGTGCGCCCGCACGTGGTGACGCGCCGCTCCTGCATGGCTTCCAGCAGCGCCGACTGGGTCTTCGGCGGCGTTCGATTGATTTCGTCCGCCAGGATTAAGTTCGCGAAGATCGGCCCCTCGACGAATCGGAATTCGCGCCGCCCCGTGGCCCGCTCTTCTTCCAGAATTTCCGTGCCGGTTATGTCCGAGGGCATGAGATCCGGTGTGAACTGGATCCGACTGAATTTCAGCGCCAGCAACTGGCCAATGGAGCGCACCATGAGGGTCTTGGCCAGCCCCGGCAGGCCGGTCAGGAGACAATGCCCTCCCGACAGGAGGCAGGTAAGGATCAGGTCAATCACGTCCTGCTGCCCCACCACCACCTCGGAGATCTCGGTCAGCAGTCGTTTCCTGAATTCGGCGACCTCCCGGACCACGGCTTCGTCCGGTCCGGTGTTCTCGGGGATCTGCCTGCGCTGCGCTTCCATATTCGGGATTCCTTTCCTTACGGCGTATACGGTTAAATTTGATCTCGGGGTGTCGGAAACGCCGCTCGGCGCGCCCCGACACGTTATTTCGGTAAATTGGCATCCAGAAAAGACCAGATCTCCGCTCCACTCTCACCGGTCTTCACCACGACCCCGGCGGCGTCCACGAGGGTCGCGGCGGGCCAGCTTACCAGGCCCAGCTCCGCGGCAACGCCCTGCGTTGCATCGGGCCCGTTGAACACCTGCGGGTAGGCGATCTTGTGCTCCTCCAAATAACGCTCCAGGTCTTCCTTCCGATAATCCATGGACACCCCCACCATCCGCAGTCCGCGATCCTTGAACTTGGGATACAAATCGTTCATGTCAAAAGGTACATCCCGGTTGCAGGCGCTGTACCACGTGGACCAGGCATAGAGCAGCAGGTAGCCCTGGGCGGGCGGGGCAATTTCGAGTTCCTCGCCGCCCACCGCGCGCGCCTTCACGCGGGGCAGGGCATCGCCCACGCGCAGGGCCAGCGCGGTGGAAGCCGGGAGTTTCCGGCCCATCAGGGCATACTCGCCGGACAGCTTTCGCGCCAACGTCCAGCGGTAGCCCATGAAGCTGCTGGGCTGGCCCAGGGGCGCCGCGTTGTGGATACGGTCACCCCCGTCGGCGCCGCGGGAGACCCAGACCCCCAGCGCGCCGTCTTCATCGGACAGATCGCCGTCGGCGTCCGTATCCAGCAGGAGGAACCGGTGTTGTCCCGCCTGAGGCGAGTTCTCCGTCCGGGGCAGGGGCACCACGCCATCAAGATACATTCGGTTGATGCATTCCATGCGATCACGGACCACCCTCGCCTGCGGCGGCGATACGGACGTGTCCACGGCAATAGGGCGGCGCAGCCAGAGCGCGTCGTTGCGGCCCATGAGACCCGCCGCAAACAGTCCGCCATTGGCGAAGTCCATGCCCTCTTCAAAATGTACATCGTCGGTCAGATCGGTGTTGGCGTTCTCATCGAGATAGACCCACAGGCTCCCATTGACCTTTTCGTCACTGGCCACCGCGATTTCCATCGGGCTGCCATTGACGAAGGTCCGGACCGTTCCAGCCCGGGCCGGAGTCGATGTGAAGGGCGGTGCCTTGCTGACGCCCCGCCATGGCCCCGTCTGGGGGTGCAGCGTAATTTCCTGTGGCCGGATAAAGGTCAGGAGTGGACTGTTGGATTCCAGGGCGCGCTCCACGGGCTCATAGGCGACGATAATCTGATCGTCCGCGGCGATTGCGGGTGCTGGGTCGACGGGCGGCGGTACTTCTGGATCCGCTTCCGGTATCGCTCGACTTGAGCTGAGTATGGCCCGCTCCTCTTTGCGAATAATCGCCGGTGCGCCGTCCGCGGGTTCCACGCGCACCGAGCCCGAGCGCACCCGTACCACGGTGGGCTGGGACTCCTTCACACGGACTTCGAATTCCGTGCCCAGATCCACCACCGCCCCCTGGGGTACGAGGACGGTGAAACCCGAACCGTCTTCCGGCAGGGTCGTAACCCGGTAATCCACCACACCGGCGGCCTGGTCGACTTTCGCGCGGCTGGTCACTTCCAGTCTGCCAGGGCCACGCGCCCGGAGGTGGGTCGACGGTGGAAGCGTCATCTCCGCGACCGCGCCCTCGCTCAGCAGCAGCGCCACGGGCAGCCGGAGCTCCGTCGCCGCCGGCAGGGGCTCGAAGACCTCCCGGTCGTTGCCCCGCGCCACCATCACCGTGCCCTTGACACTCTCGGCCACCAGCCGATCGCCACTCCGAAGGTAGCCCGCCACCCCGGCCAACCCGGCCAGCATGGCCACGGCGGCGGCGGCAATCGGGGCCCGGCGGCGTCGAATGACTTCGGGGCGAAACGCTGGCGTCCACCTCTCTTCGGCCAGCGCGCGATCCAGCGCTTCGTCCCCCGGCAGCGGAGTGCGCAGCCGGGCCATCACCCCGTCGTGAATGCGCTGGCTGGCCGCCGGCTGCTCTGAAAGTCCTCGGCGAAGCGTTTCCGCCGTGCCGCTCCACGCCGCATACGTGGCCGCCGCCTTCAGGTCGCGCTGGACGGCGCGGTGGACGCGGTTCTCCAGCGCGGGCTCGGCGTGGCCCAGCAGCACATCGACTATTTCGCGCGTATCGACCTTCACGGGCTTCATGAATCCACCTCCTCGCGACCTTGAAAGTCCGCACCCATCCCCGCATCCAAGTGAAGCCCGCGCCGCCTCAGTCCTTTGCGCAACTGTTCCATACCCCGGAGAAGGCGCTTGCGCACCGCGTCGGGGGCCAGCCCCATCAGCCGCGCGATGTCCGAAGAAGACTCCTCGCCGACCAATCGCATATACAGCACGACGCGGTACTTCTCACCGAGCCGCGCCAACTCCTCCAAGACAATTTCCCGCTCCTGGCGCGCCATGAGCCGATCGGCGGGGCCCGGCGCGGGGTCGGGGAAATTCTCCAGAGGGCAACGCTGGTTTTCATCGCCGTCCGGACTGGGAATCACCTGAAGGCGCCGGCCATGGCGGCGATAGTAGTCGGCCACACTTCGCCGGGCGATACCCATGAGCCAGGGCGCGAAGCGCTCCTGATCGCGCAGGGTGTGGAGAAAGCGGAAGGCCCGCAGGAAGACTTCCTGCGCCAGGTCTTCCATGTCGGAACGGCTGCGGACTTTACCGGCGATACACCCCATGACCGCGGGCGTGTAGCGTTCGACGATGATGGAGCATGCCCGTTCATCGCCGGCCAGCGCCTGGCGCACCAACTTCCGGTCGTCGATGCGACCGGGCTGATTCCCGGTGTACCAGCCGGGGCCGGGTACGCCCATCTCCACGTCGGGTTCCGTCAACCTTGCTGCCTCTCCGATGTTAGGACTGCCGCGGGTCCTGCCCCGTCAGGTACCTAGTTTACCTTGACGGTGCACGAACACCACCATGGAAATTTTCGCCCCGGCATTCCGCGCGGCGATCCGGGTACCTGACGGGTCCAACAGGTCGAGCGTTTGCGCTTTAATTCAACGTGCCGCAGCCGGGCCCGATTTCCCGATTACCTTGAAAGACGCCGCCGCCGGGCAAAATGGGACATTCCCGGGGTCCCTTCGTGCGCAAACCTTCATTGCGGCTTCACGTACCCGCGTATACTCGTTGAACCGGCGCGCTCCCGCCGACAAGTCGCTCCCTGCGCGCGCCGGAACGCGTGAAACGTGAAAATATCGAAACCGGAGCGGTGTATCGGGGGCGTTCCTTCCGATCACGGTCATCAAAATGAAAAAACTTGCAATTCCGGGGGCAAGGGGCTAATATTTACCCGGTATCGAAAACCATTAAACCTACCAAAGTTGGGTGCACCGGATGGAATCGAAGCAGTCTTTCAGTACCTCAGAGGTGGCAAAGTACTGTCACGTCACGGCAGACACGATCCGCAAATGGGCCGAAGCGGGGCGCATCCACGTGTTCAAAACGCCTGGCGGGCACCGCCGCATCCGGCGCGATGATCTGGTTCGCTTCCTGCGCGAGAACAAGATCCCAATTCATGAAGATCTTGACAATGCCGGTATACGGGTGCTCGTCGTGGATGACGAAAAGGCCGTGGTGTCCGTAATTCGTCGTTTCCTCGAACGTTCCCAGACCCCCTTCCAGATCGAAGTGGCGCTGGACGGCTTCGAAGCGGGGCACCAGATTGCCACCTTCCGCCCCAACGTGATCTTCCTCGATCTGCGCCTGCCGGGGATGGACGGCTTCGAGGTGTGCCGCCGCATCAAGTCCGACCCCGATACCTCCGCCTCTCACATCATCGCCATGACCGGCTACTATGAAGGCGACGTCGCCCAGCGCATCGTCGAAATGGGCGCGTCCCTGCTGATGCAGAAGCCCTTCACCCCGGACGATCTGCGAAGAGCGCTTGCCAAAGTGGGGGTGGAGGTCGTCTGACACGGGCGTCCTGCGGAATCCAGCAGATATTGAATCACAAGGTCCAGGCTCAGCGCCTGGGCTTTTTTTGTTGGATCGCCGAAGCAGAGACCAACAATGTTCCACCGCTGCTCTACAGGAAAGAGGCCCCCCCCAGCAGGCTTCCGCGGCGCGACACGATGGCCTGCTCGACCTGGAAACGTGGCGCGCGCACGTCGGAGACGAAGCGCGCTGGCGAGAGATCCTGGAACAGGGGGTTGACCATTCCTGGTCGACACAAGCGGGGCCCGGCATGCTCGGGCCCACCGGGGTAATGTAAGGCAACTGCGGGTTGTGTATATTCCGACGAATGCGGCCACCGATTCCGACGGACTGCACCACAGACTTCAAGTGACGACGCGAATCGCAGGGTGGGTTGTGTCGACCAGGAATGGTCAACCCCTTTTGGTGGCATGCGGGGCCAGTCCCGCAGGCGCTCTTCCAACACCGCCCCGTCCGCGCACGGCCCCATGGTCGTCCCAAGGGGAACAAATAGCGGGAGGGCGGCCGACACTTCTCGGTAGAGGCGTATTCATATGGACGGGTATTGACTTGTTCAGCGCCTGCTGCTATGGTGGAAATCGCGGTGGCGGTGGTCGCAGGGAGTTGAAGCAACGGTGAGGGTGCATCACAATGGTAACAACGGCACAGACCAAGGTGGCGGCAAGGGCTTTCTCGAAAGTCACGCCATTGTCGGGGTATGCGTAATGGTCCGGGGAGTTAGAAAAACGCACCGTGCCATCACAGCGTGCTTTAGCGCTTTGTGGAAGGAAGTTAATAGTGGCTGTCCCTGTTTTTTCCGAGGTTGAAGCTAACTGATAAGAATGGGCTAGTAAGTGACCCTACCACGTTGAAGCCGTATTTCAAGAGTAATCAGCAGGAGTGGGAGTCGAAAAATTATACCTTATCGGATCCAGCACTAGGCAATCCGTTGGACTACAATGCGGTCTATGGACTTGAGCTTTTTGATATGTCCCCAACAGTCATGGATGTTCGAATGGGATTTGTCGGTGCGCTGTCTCTCTCGACAGACGAGGTCGGTGAATATTCTTATCTGGTAGTCGGGTCTACCGCACGTTTTCCACTGTTTTCGCAACAGATGGGAGATGCCGGGACGGTACTGAAGCAACGATTTATTGCCAGCCAGGTGCTGAATTTCGATGGGAGTTTACTCAGGACGGACCCCCAAGCTTCAGTTGGACTTGCCATAAGGGTGGACGGTGAACTTACAGTTAGAAGTCGGGCAGAGCGGCAATATGAATTAGTAAATTGGAACAGAGAAAAGGCGGGAGGGTATGTTGGTGCCTACATTGGTTTCTTCCCATACTGAGTTTGTGATCCAAGTTATGGTTCAAGCACTCCTGCATCTTGCTCAAGTCTCAATAGTGTGGACATCAATCTTGACGCCACTTCTGCAATGGCTGTTGTGGAGAATTGACAAGCGATGGGCGGCTCTACCGATTGCGGGGCTGACATTCGTTCCTGCATGGTCATGGCTCACGCTTTCTTTTGGGTATCAATCTGGAAACTTACTTGCGAAGGAGCGTTGGGCGCTGGCCGATTTGGTTACGGGAAGCCACGCCTGGGCGGCTGGAACGGACATGACAATCGCATCGTTCATGGGTTTTCTACTATGGAAAATAGTTTCGCGATTTCCCGGCAAGAACTTTCGGGGGGAAACAGTGCAGCCATTGCCTGTTGGGAAATTTTTCCTTGCGCTACTGGTGCTGCTTTGGGGTGTTTGCGTGCTCTTGAGTGGCTATAAGTCGCTCCAGTATGCCGTCGAATCCGGTGACGAGGAACTGGCTGCACGGAGGCTAGCTTTCAACTTGGAAGGAGTTGGACCCGCTGACGGCAGAATTCGCGAGATTGGGGGAGGACGCTTTACCCAGTCTTCATTACTGCCGCTCGCAGTTGAGATGAACAACAAGGCAATGGTTAAATTGCTTGTAGAGTACGGTGCTGATTTAAATCCCGTCGGGGCAAACGACTTGTTCGGCGCGGAGATTTCGCTCACGGCCAGGCAGGTATTGTTAGCTAAACCCCAGGAATATAGCGACGAGACGCTGAAGACCCTTACGAGACTCAATGTTATTTCCCGAAACTCGGTGGCGGCGGCAATCGACGATGACAACGCCGGGATGTTGGAATATCTACTTAGTCTTGGTGCCAATCCGACCCAAGGTCTTTTTTCTGCGGTCGTTCTGGATAAGCCAGAGCTATTTAAGTACCTGGTGCGGCATGGTGCTAATGTAGACGTTGTACGGGAGGAGCTAAAATCTGTGGGTAAAGATGTGGTGCTCTATAGAATGTTTGAGAAAGTAGAGAAGCAGACCATACAGTGAGACAATGTCTACGACAGCCGCCTATGAAAACAGGGACAGCCACCTATAATTGCACACACAAGTCGCGTGCTCCCTCACCCTACCCGCGCGGGAAGCCAAGTCGCGCAGTCGCTCTTCCAACACCGCCGCGTCGTGTGGGGGCGGGAGGTATTCGGCAGTGGGGAGCCCCCGGCTGGCGTGGATAACCGGGGAGCCATCCGCGGTGTGCGACGGCGTCGCCCGATATTCCGCCGCCGGAAACATCTACGGATCCAGCGCGCGGATCCGTACCGTGGCTCAGTCGTCTTCGGCGGTGGCGAAGGTGGCGGCCAGTTGCTTGGCGAGCTTTTCGAACTTTTCGAGACAGTCCGCGTGGCTGCGCCGGATGACTTCCCGGGCCTCTTCCGCCCCATAAACGTGCGTTATTTCGCAGGCCTTGTGCATGGCGTCTGGCGCCTGCTTGTAGGTGAGGAAGTAGTGGCGCAGGCGCTCCACCAGCATGGAGGGACACTGGGATATGTCCTGCCAGTAACCGTAGGACGGGTCGCCCTGAAGGGATAAACAGGGACAGCCACCTATAATTGCACACACAAGTCGCGTGCTCCCTCACCCTACCCGCGCGGGAAGCGAGTCGTGCCGTCGCACTTCCAACATCGCCGCGTCGTGGAGGAAGTACAGCCTTCGTGCGCGTCGGAAATCAACATCTCCACGCCGTTGAGGCCACGCGCCTTCAGGTCCCGAAATAGTTGGCCCC